>CAVDDP010000306.1:0-2442 GCA_963607695.1 Hallerella sp. | reverse complement strand
TGGTGGAGATGGGGGGACTCGAACCCCTGACCCCTACGTTGCGAACGTAATGCTCTACCAGCTGAGCTACATCCCCATGGGCACTGTTTTTGTGCGCAGATTATTTTGCGCTTCCCTTGGCTGTTTGTCAAACTAAATTCTAAAAGCGGGTATACTACACAACAGATTTTGCACAAGTGCATGGTGTACAAAGCACGCAAACGTAAAAACGCTACCTTGAAAGGACATTCATGAAAGCTCTTATTCCTGCTGCTGGCTTGGGTACTCGATTTCTTCCTGCTACAAAAGCGGTGCCAAAAGAAATGCTGTTGGTGGTTGACAAGCCGGTTATTCAATATGTGGTAGAAGAAGGCCTGGCATCGGCTGCCGATGAAGTGGTAATCATTAATAGCCGCGACAAAAAAGCAATTGAGGATCATTTCACTCCTAACCCGCAGCTGGTAGAGCACTTGCGCGCGGTAGGAAAAACCGCTTATGCGGAAGCGGTTGAGTATGCGGGAAACTTGAACGTGAGCTACGTGTATCAGGATGAGCCTTTGGGTTTGGGTCACGCGGTTCATTGTGCAGCGGAAAAAACGGGCAACGAGCCTTTCTTTGTGCTTTTGGGTGACACCATTGTTCCCGGCAACAATATGTTGCCGCGCATGCAGGAAATTTCCCTTGCCCACGGGGGTGCAAGCGTAATTGCTGTTATGCCCGTGCCCGATGAACAAGTGAGCCGTTTTGGTATTATCGCGGGCGAAAAGCTAAGCGATGACGTGTGGAAAGTTGATAGCCTGGTGGAAAAGCCCAAGCTGGAAGATGCCCCCAGCAATCTGGCAATTTTCGGGCGCTATTTGCTTTCGCCCCGCGTTATGGAGCTTTTGGCGCAAGGCAAGCCCGGTGCCGGTGGCGAGATTCAACTTACCGATGCGCTGGATGCCGTGCTTCAAGAAGAAGAAATGTACGCGCTGGTTATAGACCCCAGCGATGGCTTTGATACCGGCACCATTGAAACGTGGCTTGAAACTAACAACATTTTGTTCGAGCGCCGTAAAGCTGAAAAGTAAAAGCAGGCCAGAAAAAAGGGAACCCAGCGAAGAGGGTGCTTCGCTGGGCCGAAAGGAGGGGGTTCACAGCGCTGTGCGCTGTACTGCTCAATGCAGATCAACGAATAAGGGGGAAGGGGAAACCCTTTCGTTGATGAACTCATTATAAAAGATAAGCTTGCAGGAATTATGACCTGGAAGTGTGCATTTCTTGAATTTCGCAACGGAAAAGTAACGGGGGAATGCCTGATGAGCAACGCGAATGCGCAAATGGCCTGTGTTTAGACAAAAAGGAAGCCCAAAGGAGGGGATACTTCTTTGGGCTTATTGGAGGGGTGCGGTTTGGGGTAACCGCATTTAGCTTACTTTTGCAAAGCAAGAGCAGAAAAGTAGGGGATCCTTAACTGCTGAAATCATTATAGAAGGGTGCCCCTAACGGTAAGCTTTTCACGGTGGTTTTCGGCGCAAAAACGCACGCGGGCGGCAAAAACCTTAACAAAGGCGCTGGTAGAAGCGCCGTTCGCCCGCGCAAAAGCACCGCTGGCACCTATGCCTTACTTTGGTATCCGTTATGATGTGAGCTGTAGAAAGGAAAGCGTATGGCCGATATTCAAATGCGTTTTAACAGAGACATGCTTGTTTTAAGTGCTCCTGTTACAACTGCTCTTTCAAAGCAGGGAGTAAATGTAGAAAAAGACCTTGAATTTACCAGTTTGCTTGAGCCTGATTCCATACAAGACGTATTCCGCTTGGAAAAAAGCGCAGGCGCTACCGTTTTGGTTGCTGCCACGCGCAATATGACGCCGGCTGCATTGGCGCAGCGCAACATGGAAGAGCGCGCTTCCGAGCTTTCGACTGCAGCGCTTCAGGTGGCACAAGCGCTTAAACCGCAGCATATTTTAGTAGAGCTTGCTCCTTGTGGTTTGCCGCTTGATGCTTCAAGCAAGGATTCTCTTTTAGAAAACAAAGATCAGTTTGTGCGCGCGGGGCAGGTTTTTGAAAAAAGCGCATTCGACGCGTATTTCCTGAACGATTTTGAGAACATTACTGCTTTGAAGTGCGCTTTAATGGGGCTTCGCCAGGTGTCTGACCGCCCTATCTTCGCATCCGTTGCCCTTGATGCTCAGGGGAATTTACCAAGCCAGGGCACACAAGAGCCCAACACCTTAGAAGAAGCAGTAGAAGTGATGGAAGAATTTGGCGCCTCGGTTGTGGGGTTCAGTACGGGTGCACCTTTGGATACCGCTTGTGCATTGGCACAACGTGCTGCCCGCGCAACCGCTTTACCGCTTTTGGTGCAGCTTAACGTGGCGCGCAAAGACCCCAAACAAGGTGCTGCTACCAGCGAAAACCCGTACTATTGCGCCGATACCATGGTAAATGCTGCGCTGTGTTTGCGCAAAGCGGGCGTGCA
>CAVDDP010000305.1:0-2452 GCA_963607695.1 Hallerella sp. | reverse complement strand
GTTTTCAGAAGCGTTGTTTTACCGCAGCCACTTGAACCCAAAAGCACCAGAATCTCGCCCTCGTTTACCTGCAGATCAACGCCGCGAATAACCGGCTCGCCCGCAACGTAGCTTTTCTGAATGCCTTGTATTTCTAGAAAACTCATATGATTCCCCCTGTATTGGAGATGCGCGCTTCTTCAATTTTGCTTGACGGCGAATTCTTTTTCACCTTGTCATTTGCCAAAAGCCCGCTAAATATCACCAGAATTGCCACAATAGGAACAATATAAACCAAAACAACGCACGCCGTAACTGGATGTACTCTTTTTTTCAGTAGCGCTGAATAGTGACTTTCTTTGTGCGTGGGAATTATCCAATCAGGGCGTTTAGCGCTGCAAGGTCGGAGGGAAGAGGTGCGTGAAATTCCATGGTTTCTTCTGTTACCGGGTGTTCTATGCGCAGAAATTCCGAATGAAGCGCGGGGCGTGCGAGCAGGGCAGTGTTTCCGCCGTGCGTAGCATCGCCCAAAAGCGGGTGCCCCAGGTAGTTCATGTGAATGCGAATTTGGTGAGTGCGACCCGTTTCCAGCTGCAAGCGCACGCGCGTGATTGAGCGCGGCGGCACAAGCGGCGGCACAAGCGGCGGCGCCGGCAGTGCGCTGGGCACAGGCAGTGCACTGGGCACCAACGCCGTGCCCGCCACTTCGCTTGGCGCTTCACACGCCTCGCCGCCCCGCGCCGCCGCTGCTTCACGTGAAACTTTCCCCCCTGCTTCCACCCAATAGTGCGTGCGCGCAGGCTTGCCACCCTTAGCCACCTCAAGCGGCATCCACACGTGGTCAACGCAACCAATGGGCACCTTTACTTCCCCTGCGCTTTGCGCAAACACCCCCTCGCAAAACGCCACATACTGCCGGCAGAATGCGCCGGTATGCAGGCGTTTTTGCAGGAAATCCTGCGCGTGGGCGTTTTTGGCAAACACCATAAGCCCGCTTGTTCCCCAATCCAGCCGGTGAACGGGGTGCAGCAAACAATGCTGGTTGGTGCTTTGGTAGTAGTGCATCAGAATATTGCCCAGCGTATCGGTGGGGTGCTTAGGGCCAGGGTGCGTTGCAATGCCCGCCGGCTTATTCAAAACAATTATGTCTTTGTCTTCAAAAATGATATCAAGCTTGCCGGGCGTGGGCACAACCAGCGAGCGTGCAAGCGCATCGGTGGTGTCGCCCACCGCAATACTTAGCATCTGACCTGCATGAACGCGGTCAATAGTACGTGCCTGCTTGCCGTCAAGCAGAATGCCATCTTCGCGAAACTTTGCCGCACGAATGCCCTGCCTTCCCATATGCAGGCGCTCGCGAAGAAGCGCTTGCACCTGGCGGCCTTCATCCTGCGGCAACACGGTGTACGATAAGCGCCTCATGGTTGATTTTCACTGAAGAACGTTTTGCTTAACAACAGCACATGCTACGACATGACTTTTTTAATGTAGGCTTTCCAGTTTTCAAACGACTCATCGCTAATAGCATGCTCCATTTTGCACGCCTCTTCTTCAGCGCGATCTGCGGGAATACCCAAAACGTCGGTAAGAAAAACGGTAAGCAAATGGTGCCGCTCCAACACCGATTGACCGTAAGCGTAGCCTTCTTCGGTAAGGGTAATGTCACCGTAAAAAGGCTGGTCAAGCAGCCCGCGTGCCTTCAATGTGGTAACCGCCTTGTTCACGGAAGCCTTGGAAACGTTCAGCTCACGGGCAATGTCAACCGATCGCACCGCTTGCTGCGTGGTACCGCCAAGCATCACAATGGCTTCCAGATAATCTTCAATTGACATGGACATTTTTTCCATGAAAACGTTCCCCCTACTGCTTTTTACTGGCCACTCTTGGCGGCCTTATGGTGTTGCGCCGAACGCGCAAAAAATGTTTATCGTTGTGAACATTTTACACGTTTGCGACGCAATTGGAGCAAAAAAGAGGGCTAGCGATTACGCCTGTTCGCGGAAGGCAATCTTTTCCATAAGCGAACCACCACAACTTGACCCACTACCAGCTGAACAGCTGTAACAAATAGGGCTGGTGCAAATGCGGCGCTGCGGCAAAGGCGCATTTGCAATATCGTGAATGGTCAGGCCCCCTTCAAGGGGAAGCCCCAGCACATGATTAACTTCGCAATCGTAAAGGCGCCCGTCGTAGTCTACGTTTACCTGGCTTCGGCACATCATGTGCGCCACCACAGAAGCATTGTAGTTGTCAGACAAAAGCTGCAGGTAGTAATCCATTTTGCCCTGCGATTCCAGAAGAGCCGCAAAGCGTCCCAGCGGGTAATTGTTGAACGCATACAAGGTATTAAAGCTTACGCTCTGCGATTTTTTCAGGTTGTACGCATAGAACTCTTCCAATTCACGCTGGTCGGGCGGCAAGAAAGGCCCATCAACGTTATACACAAGGTCTACTTGAAGCTCAGGATTTACCC
>CAVDDP010000304.1:0-2457 GCA_963607695.1 Hallerella sp. | reverse complement strand
TCGCAGCGGTTTAAAATGTCGTAAATTTCAAGTGGATTTTCTACTTCTCTGTCTTTTCGTCTCATTTCAATCCTTTACTTTTGATTTGAAGGCTGCCAGCGCTGCTCATATTCCTTGTGAGCCAAATAGAAGCAACGCACACAGCGCAGCTACAATAAGAGTTAATTTATTCAAAAAGGTACACGTTAGCTTCATTGACAAGGTGCCTTTCTGCTTATGGTGAATGCCGTGAACTTGAAAATGCCGCAAACTTGGTTTAGCTTAAATGGAAGCCGGTTTAACTTAATACTTAATATGTTGCGCGGCGCATTCAATTTACCAGATTTCACGCATGAACACCAGATTGTTCAATCTAGCGTTTTGCCTTCAATCAGGCTTTCAATCAATCACCAACGCTACGCTTAGGTTTCCAATCAGCCAGATAAAAAAGTATGTTAGAATGTGCGTAGTTGTAGCACTTGCATGAAGTAGTACTTCGTAGAAAGCGCTTGATTACATAACGCAGACTACTACATAAAGCACGCCTACGTACAAAGGAGACTTTCCATGAAATCACAGAAAGCCCCGTTCACAAAAGCTCTTGCTATCACTTTGAGTTTATTGTTACTCTTCCCCGCCTGCTTCGCACAAACACTTGTAGCGTGTGATGTTGCATACGGTGCACCTGGCGCATCTGCAACAAGCAGCGCCACCAGCACAAGCAACTCCCAAGTTCACGGCACCATTGCGCCGCTTAACCCCGAATACGTGGAATACCTGGAAAGCATATCTGCCACAGACACTTCCCTTTCCGCCCAAGACACCACAACTCAGAGCACGCAAACGCAATCAACAGCGCTACCTTCCACCCTTGACTTGTCGTATCTTTCCGAAAGATATGCAGAAGAAGCACAAAATTCCTATTCGACTTTGTCTGACGACGTAACCACCCTACCCGAAAGCTATGACTTGCGCGACTACGGGCTGGTAGGGCCCGTTGACTACCAGGGGAGATATGGCACCTGCTGGGCATTTGGCATGATGGGCTCAATTGAATCGAGCCTCATTACCAAACAGCTCTCTCTTGCTGATTTATCGGAAAAACATCTAGTATGGTTTAGCTATATGGGAGATGAAGAAAAAGAGTGTTGGTATCAGATATATGGATTAAGTGATAATACGAATCCTTACGAACTTGGAGGCTATAACACAACCTCGTTATCAACTCTTGCAGCATGGAAAGGCCCTATTTCTTCTGAGAAATTACCCTATGATGATTTTGATGTAGAGCCAAGTGAATCTTTGCGCTACGATGCCGATTTTCACCTACAGGATTGTGTCTATTTTTATTCGTCATTTATACAAGGCGGCAGATATCCAGAAACAAGTGCCCCAAGCAATCAAATCATTAAACAACTCATTATGGAAAATGGTGCTTATGAGATAGCTTATTACGCCGAAGAATATGGAAATAAATACTGCAACGATGAAACATTTGCCATATATCACGACGAAGCACCTGAGGCTGATCATTCGAACCTTATTGTGGGATGGGACGATAATTTTTCGAAAGAAAATTTCTCGAGTGAATGTCAACCAGAAAACAATGGAGCCTGGCTCGTAAGAAACACGTGGGGCACTAATTGGGGCAATGATGGGTATTTCTGGCTTTCTTACGAGGATAAATCCATCAAGCTGCTTGGCTCTTCGTGTACTCTTGAAGACGCGGACAACTATGCGAACAACTATCAATATGACACCTGCGGGTGGATTTATTCCGCAGCAGCAGATGATTTTATAGACGAAAACGCTGCATCAAAAACAGCCTATATTTCTAACATCTTTACTACCACCGAAGATGAACAGCTTGAAGCGGTATCTTTCTACACCACTGATGTTGGTACCACATACGAAATCTCGGTATATACCGGAGTTGAGAGCGGAAATCCAGTATCTGGAACGCTCGTATACTCAGGGCAAACAGGACGCGAAGAATACTGCGGGTATCACACTATTGAGCTTGACAATGCCGTAGCGCTCGCTAAAGACACCACCTTTAGCGTGGTAGTTAAACTCACCAACCCCGAATACGCTTATCCCATGGCACTTGAAGGAACCCTCACCTACGACAATTCTGATCCAAAGTATCTTGGATGCGGTGGGGAGAGCTATTACAGCGCCGATGGCAACACATGGACAGATGTTGTTGAGCTGGGTAAATACGCGGTTAACGTGGTAGGTGCTTCATATTATGGTGCTTATACCACCAACGTTTGCCTTAAAGCATTTACCAATCCTTTACCCGAAAGCTCAGAGGCCATTGGTAACGTGGACTTCTCACTTTTCGCAGGAGAAGTTGCTTTAGGTAGTGAGCTTGAACTGTCAGGCGCAGAAAACATTCACTTTACCGTAACACCACTTGGTGGCAAGGAAGGCGAGGTGCGCACATATACGGGCGCTATCACCATTGATGAGCCT
>CAVDDP010000303.1:0-2461 GCA_963607695.1 Hallerella sp. | reverse complement strand
CCCCCCCCCCGCGAAAAATCAGACGGTAGAGACGAAGAGAGTACCCCAGTAAATGACCAGCCTCAAAGTGAAGATGTAAGTGCGCCTTGCTCGCGATGATGAAAAGGTACCCACATGGAAACCAGTAGAATTCTTATAGCCGATGACGCCGAGATGAACCGCGAAATGCTTGCCGAGATTCTTGGCAACAAGTATGAATTCGTGTACGCAGAAAACGGCATAGAAGTTGTTGATGCCCTGCGCGGCGACAAAGACATTGACCTTATTCTTTTAGACATTAACATGCCGTTCATGGACGGGTTTGGCGTTTTGCGCGTTATGAATGAACGCCACTGGATTGAAGAATTCCCCGTTATTATTATCTCGGCTTCCGACAGCGCCGATTTTATGAATCAGGCGTATCAGCTGGGTGCGGTGGATTACATCCCGCGCCCCTTTAACGCCATGGTTGTTCAAAAAAGAGTGGAAAACACGCTTTTGATGTATTCCAACCAAAAGCGTTTGACCCAGGTTGTGGCAAGCCAGGTGTTTGATCGCGAAAAAACAACCAACATGATGATTCATGTTTTCAGCGACATTATTGAAATGCGCAACCATGAATCGGGCAACCATACCTTAAACGTTCAAATGGTTACCGAGCTTTTGCTAAACGAGCTGGTACAAATCACGGATCGCTACAATTTGTCTAAGTCCGACGTTGCCATGATTTCTTCGCTTTCTGCTTTGCACGATATTGGAAAAATTAAGATTCCGGAATCTATTTTGAACAACCCGGGCAAGCTTTCCGATGAAGAGTGGAAGATTATGCGCACGCATACGGTGGAAGGTGAAGCCATTCTTAAGTCGTCGTCCACCGATAAGGACAGCAAGTTCACGCGCACTGCCTGCGCTATTACACGCTGGCATCACGAGAAATACGACGGCGGCGGTTACCCCGATGGCCTGGTGGGCGATGATATTCCCATTTGTGCGCAAGTTGTTTCGCTGGCAGACTCATACGATGCGCTTACCAGCGAGCGCTGCTACAAGCATGCGTTTTCGCACGAAAAAGCCATTGATATGCTGGTTAATGGCGAATGCGGCTACTTTAACCCCGTGCTTATTGAGTGCTTAACGCACATTTCCGACAACCTGAAAGCCATTAAGGAAAGCGGACAACCTTACGATTATTTGGGTTCAACTTCCTATGTTACCGAGGAGCTTCTTGAAGATAATTCGTTGCCTGCGAATAATTCGCTTCGTCGCATGATGGACAACGAGCGCAAGAAGAAAGATTTCTTTATGGAACGCTCTTTAGGAGTTCAGTTTGAATTCGACAAATTGCTGAACAAGGTTACGTTTGTATATAACTACGGCGATGGCAAACCCGTAAAGCGTACCATGTTCACTTCCCCCGATAATAAGGAGAACGCGCTTCCGCTGAAATATTGGGATATCGCTCGCGAAAAGCTTCTTAAAACCAGCATTGAAAACCCTTATACTTCTATGGATGCCGAATTAGAAGAAGAGGGCAGGCTTGTTCCGTATCACTTGGATCTTATGGCTATTTGGCCCGAGCACGGCACGGAGTATATTTTTGTAGTGGGGCATTTTACGAAGATTGAGTAATGATTTTTGGTGACGGTAGTAAGTATTAGCGGCGTTGAAAACGCTCGCGATTTAGGGGGCATTCCTGTTCAGGGCGGCCGCTGCGTTAAAAGCGGGCTGTTTTACCGCGGGGGTAATTTAAGCGGCATTACGGGTGCGGGTGCTTGTTATTTGGTGCAAGAGCTGGGCATTTCGCTGGTAATTGATTTGCGTGTTGGCTGGGAAGTTGAAGCCAAGCCCGATGTTGTTATTCCCGGCGTGGAATATGTTCGCCTTCCCTTTTATGACAAAGAGCTGGTGGGCATTGATTACACGCATAAGGCAGAAGGCACGCAGGCAGTTGGTAGTGATATTGCCTGTGACCCTAATCATTTCTACCGCGATATGCCCAACGAGCTTACCGCGGTGCAAACCGGCAAAGTGGTGCGTTTGATGCTTGAGCATGCTTTAAGTGGCGGCGCAAGTTATGTGCATTGCAGTGGCGGCAAGGACCGGGCTGGTATTGCGTGTTTTTGCCTTTTAATGGTGCTGGGCGCAAGCAGGCAAGCTATTTTGGACGATTATTTGCTTACGAATGTTTCGCGCCAGGCTCACATTCAAAAAACGTACGAGCGTTTTTTGCGCCTGGCAGGTGGCAATGAAGAATTGGCGTGGGAAATTACGAACAACCATGCGGCGCGCAAGGAAAATTTAGAGGCATATGTGGAATCGGTTTGCGAGCGCTATGGGTCGCTGGATTATTTCGTTGAGAATGTTTTAGGCGTTTCGCCAGACTTGAGGGAGCGTGTCCGCGCGCAGCTTACCATTGCGGTTTGAGAGTTTGCTTGAAGGAGCGAGCGGCTTGTGGGCTTGAGAAATGCTTGAGATGTTCGGA
>CAVDDP010000302.1:0-2470 GCA_963607695.1 Hallerella sp. | reverse complement strand
AGAATTTTTAGTGCGCGGTGCACACCGCCTTTCCGGAACACGGAAGCTTTGCCTGGCCGCTGTTGCCGCAAGTCTTGCTTTTGCGATTGTGGGCATGCCCGGCATATTCGCAGGTAGTAGTTTTGCGTATGCGCAGGAAGGCGAAGGATCCGGTGCCGCGAGCGTTATGGCAAGTGTGAGCGCAACGGCAGGCGTGGCGACGGATGGCGCAGGCGCTACGGGTGCAGCTGCCGGCACAGGTGCGACAGACCCAGAGGCGGGCGCTGGTGCGGGTGTCGCAGGCGCAGCAAACGGCGTGAACACGACGGGCGGCGCAACGAGCTCAGAAGCGAGCGCGGGTGCTGGCGCAACCAACCCCGCAAGTTCCGGGGCAGGAACTTCCGATTCCACAGCTTCCAACGCAGAACCCTCCACCCCAGCGGCTTCCAATACAGAACCCTCGGGTGCAGCGGAAAACACGGGGGCAACCACTTCCGCAACTCCTTCTGCTGAACCCACCGAACCCACCTACACCACTGTTGAAGACGGCGCTTATATCATTGAATCGGAGTACGGCACCGTGCTTGACGTAGAGGCGGCGGGCGTTGATAACGGCAACAACGTGCAAGCGTACAACAGCAACAACACCATTGCGCAGCGCTTTTACGTGCAAAAAGAAGGCACCGATGAAAACGGCGCGTATTACAGCATTTCTTCCTCGGCCAGCGGAAAAGCGGTTGATGTGTATGCAGCCACCAACAAAAATGGTGCAAATGTGCAAATTTACGAGCACAATCAAACGGTTGCCCAGCACTGGCGCTTTGTTTCGTCGTTTACCGCGGCGGGCGACCCCTGCTATATTATTGTGAGCTGCCTTGGCTCGCGTGCGCTGGATGTGGAAAGCGGCACAAACGGAGCCAACGTGCGCATTTGGGCGCTTAATGGTAAGGCAGGTCAGAACTGGATTTTACGCGCGCAAGAGGCCACTATTGCCGATGGCACCTACGTTATTGAGGCAGGCGTAAGTGGTGTTACAGAATCTACCGGCACGAGTGCAAACGCTGGCGAAGGCAGCAGCACAAGCACAACCAGCAGCACAAATGGCTCAACACGTTACGTGGTGGCCATTGAGGATGACAGTGCGGAAAACACCGCAAACGCGCAGGTAGAACAAACAGACGGCTCAAACTTCCAAATTTTCACCGTGAAATACAACACTTTCACCGGCTATTACAGCATTATGAGATATGGCGCCAACAATGCTCTTGAGTCGGCATATGGCTATACCTCTGACAACACCAACGTGCGCCAGTACACCGCAAACGGCACCGCCGCTCAGCAGTGGAGCATTGTGAAAAACGCAACGGGCGGTACCTTCGCCATTTTAAACGCTAAAAGCGGCAAAGCGCTCACCATTGACGGCACGGCCAAAGCGGGCGCAAACCTGATGATTTACCAGCATGAAAACAGTGTTGAGCAGCGCTTTGTATTTATTACAGCCACGCCATCTTCACCGGCGTATACCACCGTAGACGAAGGCACTTACATCATTGAGAGTGAATACGGCACGGTGATGGACGTTGCCGCAGGAAGCGCTGAAAACGGCGCAAACGTGCAAGGTTGGGAAGACAACGCCACCAGCGCACAACGCTTTGTAATTAAAGCCGCCGGCACTGATACCAGCGGCAACACGTATTACACCATTTTTGCGCAAGATTCGGGCAAAGCGGTGGACGTATATGCGGCAGGCACGGCAAACGGCGCGAACATTCAAATTTACGAAAGCAATAAAACGCCTGCTCAGCAATGGTATTTCGTGAAGAGCACTACGGCAAGCGGGGCGCAAAGCTATGTGATTATTAACACGGCAAGCGGCAAAGCAATAGACCTTGCGGGCAAAGCAAGCGGCGCCAATATTCGCATTTACACGCCCAATGGCAAAGCAGGTCAAAACTGGATTCTGCGTTTTTGCGCCGCGCCTACCTTCACCACCATTGAAGAGGGCGCTTACATCATTGAATCGGAATACGGCACGGTTTTGGATGTAGAAGCCGCGGGCACCTATGATGGCGCAAACGTTCAGGCGTATAGCAGCAATAACACCATTGCACAGCGTTTCTACGTACAAAAAGCGGGCACCGATGAAAACGGCACCACACTGTACAGCATTTCTTCCTCGGCCAGCGGCAAAGCGGTTGACGTGTACGCAGCCACCAACCACGATGACACCAACGTGCAAATTTACACACACAATCAAACGCCTGCTCAGCAGTGGCGTTTTATCTCGTCGTTTACTGCTGCGGGTGACCCTTGTTATATTATTGTAAGCAACATTGGCTTAAAGGCGCTGGATGTTGAAGGCGCCGAAAACGGCTCGAATGTGCGCATTTGGAACATCAACGGAACAGCTGGTCAAAACTGGATTATGCGCTTATGCACCGCCGCCGTTGCCGATGGTGCCTATGTTATTGAAGCAGCAGGCGCGGGCAGC
>CAVDDP010000301.1:0-2477 GCA_963607695.1 Hallerella sp. | reverse complement strand
GTTCCAAAGCAGGTGGCATGACCCGAACCGCGGTGAGACCATAGAATCCTACGCGGAATACGCCTCTATTTTGGCAGAGATTCAGCATCAGGGCATCGATGAGCAAGAGGCTCAGTGGAAGTCCAAAATGCTGGGGTGGATTCGCGAAGATTTGGTGCCGCTGCGCCGCTCGTTTGACCTGGCGGTGCAAGAAATGCAAGACCGCATTGACCCCATTAACGACATTCTTGCGAACCTGCCCTTTGGTGCAGATGGCGGGCGCTTGCGCATTTCGCTTCGCACGAAGGAAAGCAAGCGCGTGTCTGAATTCCGCCGTGCGCTGGGAGAATACGCGGGCAACGCCACGGCAGACTTTGACGTGGTGAGTTTCTATAACAGCATCAAGGGCTTCATGGATCAAATTCGCACGGGAAGCATTGACCGCGACGCGTTTTTGGACCGCCGCCGCCACGTGGAGATTTCTGCCAAGGCATCGTGGCCGGCAGAGCTTGAGCGCCAGGATAGCTACTACAATTCGCTTGCGGGAAAAAGTGGTGGCGAAGTGCAGGAGCTTGTTGCGTTTATTTTGGGTTCGGCACTGCTGTATGCCCTGGGTGGCGAAGCAGGAAGCAAGCCCGTGTTTGCACCCGTTATGCTTGACGAGGGCTTTATCAAGGCCGACAGCGAATTTACTGCCCGCGCTGTTTCTGCCTGGAAACGCTTTGGGTTCCAGCTGATAGTTGCTACGCCCGAGGACAAGTTCCAATCCATTGCGCCGTTTGCGGCGGGGTGTATTTACATTACGAAGAACGCGAAAGGTGTTTCGCGCATTTCGCAGACGAAGTTAGTGGCGCAGAATGCTGCGACTGGTTCGGGCATGGGTGGCGCGGCTGGTGCGAGTGCTGGTGCGGCTACGGCGGGCGACGGTGGCAACACGGGCGCTGGTGTTGGCGTGAGTGTGACTGGCGAAGCTGGCACGGCTGGTGTTGGCGCTGGCGTTGGCGCTGGTGTTGGCGCTGGTGGCGCAGGAACTTCCCATGCTTAAAAGCACGGTAGACATAAAAAAGGCGCTGGTCAGGCTCTACGATAACGTGTGGGCACAAGAGGCAGCTGGCTGCCCGGAAAAAGCGTGGCCGCAGCAAATTCCCCTGGGGAAATGCTCAAAACAAGAGCTTGACGCGCATTTTCTTGAAGTTTGTGCTGCGGTTGATGCACTTTGCAGTTTTGCGGCATCGCTTGAGCTGCCGGTAACTAGTGAAACACGTCTGGTGGGTGGCACAAAGCAAAACATTCCCACCCATATTGTGGTTGAAAGTAGGGAAGCGCTGGTGCAAGCGGTTTCTGAAAAAGCGGCTTTCGTGCGAGCGCAAGAGCGGGCGAATCGTCTGAGGCAAGACTTTCCCCAGCTCAGTGCCGCGGAAATTGCACTTTTGCTACGTAAGATGGCGCAGGTAGCGCCGCTTGATATCGATTTTGATCTTGCGTGCAGGGCTGGCGTGTGGTTTCGCGAAAATGCTGCGCAAACGCACGGGCTTACGGCACGGCAGGTTCCCCTGGTGGGGTTTCATGCGAAGTGGCTCGATGTGCAAGGGCGCCGTGGAGTGGTGGCGCAGCTTGCGGGGCTTGAAATGTTGCCGCTTGAACAACGGCCTGCTCAGGTTCGCTTTACTTATCTTGACCCAGTGTATCTTGCCCGCGGTGGCAGACGTTTTGACTCATGGGTTGTGGGTGATGCGTGTGAGTTGCCCTATGAGCCCCGTGTGGTGGTAATCTGCGAGAATCGCGATTCTGCGCTGTGGTTTCCGCAGGTAGAAGGCGGTATTGCGGTAATGGGCGATGGCTTTGCTGCTATTCAAAACGTTGCAGCACTTGGGTGGGTACGCACGGCACCTGCTCACGCGTCTTTGCGTGATGTGTTGCTGCCAAGTGCGACGCCCGTTGGCGCATCTTCGCTTTCCACTTCCCCATCTGCCTCACCTTCATGCAGCACAGCACCTCTCGGCGCACCTTCGCACAGCACAACGCCTCTAGTGGTGTACTGGGGAGACATGGACGCAGCAGGGCTTGAGATACTCAACGGTTGCCGTCAGCAGGGTATCAACTGTGAAAGCATGCTTATGGATATTTCCTCATTTGACCACTACGCTGCGTTTGGTACCAATTCCGACAAAAACGGTCACGCGCTCAAGCCAAAAGAGCCACTTGACCTGCCGGGTTTGCGTGCGCCAGAATGTGAGCTCTACCTGCGCTTGGTAAGCCCCAACTGGCATGGTGTGCGCCGCATTGAACAAGAACGCATCCCGCTACCAGATGCATTAGCCGCCTTAAACGAACTCTTGCAAAGCTAACAAATCCATACTTTGGTTGCAGTTCAGTGAGTACAGTTTAACAAGTTTCGCATAATAAGCGCTGCTAAGAGACAAGTTAAAGCAAGTTAAAGTCTGTTAAAGTGAGTTATGTTTTTGCGGCAACAAACGCTTGGCGTGCTGGGAATAAAA
>CAVDDP010000300.1:0-2499 GCA_963607695.1 Hallerella sp. | reverse complement strand
CCTTTGACATGTCGGAATACATGGAAAAGCACAGCGTTTCCCGTTTGGTGGGTTCGCCCCCGGGCTATGTGGGCTTTGACGAGGGCGGACAACTTACCAAGGCGGTGCGTCAGCGCCCCTATTCCGTGGTGCTGTTCGATGAAATTGAAAAAGCACACCCCGACGTCTTCAACATTTTGCTGCAAATTTTAGAGGAAGGCCGCCTGACCGATAGCCAAGGGCGTTCGGTGGACTTCCGCAATACCGTTATTATCATGACCAGCAACGTTGGCGCGCAGGAGATTGCTCAAACACAAACACTGGGCTTCTCGGGCAGCGAAAACGTGGGGCTTACCGACAAAGAGATTAAGTCGCGCGTAATGGCTGAACTCAAGCGCACGTTCCGCCCGGAATTTTTGAACCGCTTGGACGAGATTATTGTATTCAAGAGCTTAACCTCGAAAGAGATTGCCGAGATTGTGAAGCTTATGGT
Organism: Hallerella sp.; assembly: GCA_963607695.1. Taxonomy (GTDB): domain Bacteria; phylum Actinomycetota; class Coriobacteriia; order Coriobacteriales; family Eggerthellaceae; genus CAKUOV01. The sequence continues at coordinate 2,027 of CAVDDP010000300.1, read as the reverse complement.
TGATGACCTGCGTCAACGCTTGATTGCGCTGAACATGACCATCAATTTGTCCGACGCTGCCTTGAAGTATGTGGCAAAAGAAGGAACCGATGTAACCATGGGCGCGCGCCCCTTGCGCCGTGCTATCCAGCGCCTGTTGGAAGACCCCATTTCCGAGCAGATTTTGGAAGGCAAGTGGACCAGCGGGTCGGTTATTCAAGTGGGGCTGAAGGGCGACAAGCTTACCTTTACCCAGGGCAAAGGTGCTATTCCTGCCCCGCGTAAGCGCGACAACATTGCGCGCGAAACGGAGCTTTTGCTTACCCAATACAACCTGGGTTCTGCAGGTGTATCTTCGCCTGGCGGCGCTGCCGATGATGGAGCGGCGGACTAACGCGCTGCACGGGTGGCGCGGCAGAAGCTGCTGATGACGTGCGCGATCGGCTGCGAGAAGCGGCGGAAGTGCAAGCGGCGTTGCCGCCGATGGCGCGGCTGCTGCTAGAGCGGCGGACTAACGCGATTTATACAAGTAAGGAAAACGCATGGAGCGCGTGACATACAAAGACAACAATCGCATTTTTGATTTGATTACACAACTGGTGGGTAACTCACCTGTTCAGGAAAACGCTGAATACACGGGCAGCGTTGCGAAAAACGCCAGCGCTGCTGCCGTTGTTTTAGCAGGTGGAACGGGCGAGCGCTTTGGTGACGCGCATGGAAAGCAGCTTATAGAAATTGCGGGTAAGCCCCTGCTTTCATGGTCTATTGAAGCACTTGATGCGGTGGCAGATATTGGCCTTATGGTGGTGGTGTGCCCTAAGGATCGCCGCGATGAGTATTTCAAAGTTGCCATTGAGCCTTACGATTTTGTAACGCCAATTATCATGGCGGATGCGGGCGACTCGCGCCAGGAATCGGCTTTTTCAGGCATGGAATGTGTGCCCGATACCTATGAGTTCACGGTTATCCATGATGGTGCGCGCCCGTTGATTACGCCTCGGTTGGTTACTCATGCGTTGAACACCATCAAAGGAAGCCTTGATGCCGATGGTGTTATTATTGCCACGCCCGCCATTGATACGCTTAAGATGGTGGAAAACGGCGTGATTGTAGGAACACCTGATAGGCGCGCCTTTTGGAATGCGCAAACCCCACAGATTTTCCGCACAGGCATGTACCGTCGTGCTCATGCTTCGGCGCTCTACGACGGTTTCTCGGGCACCGATGACTCCTCGCTTATTGAGCGGTTGGGAGGCCGCGTGATGGTGGTTGAAGGAAAGCGCGACAACATAAAACTTACCATGCCCGAGGATTACCTGTTGCTGGCAGCAGCCATTGCGGCTCTTCGTAATGAAGAGGGAAAATAATGAACGATTTTTCACGGCTTCGCATTGGGCAAGGCATGGATGTTCACGCGTTTGCGCCGGGGCGCAAGCTCATTTTAGGCGGCGTGGATATTCCGCATACCCAAGGGCTTTTGGGGCATTCCGATGCCGACGTTTTAGCGCATGCGGTGGCAGATGCTCTTTTGGGTGCTATTCGCGGCGGCGACATTGGCAAGCTTTTCCCCGATACCGACCCTGCCTATAAAGATGCAAACTCGTTAAAGCTTTTGGCGGCCGTGGCGCAAAAAGTGCGTGAAGAAGGCTATGAGATTTTGGATGTTGATAGCGTTATTGCTGCTCAGGCGCCAAAACTTTCGCCTTACCGCGATCAGATGCGCGCGAACTTGGCGCAAGCCATGGGCATTTCGGTAGAAAACGTGGGCGTAAAGGCAACTACCACGGAACATTTGGGTTTTGAAGGCCGCGAAGAGGGTATAAGCGCAACAAGCGTTTGTTTGCTTTGTCGATGTATCTAGGTTCTTCCCCTTATTGTTTTTTAAAAAGGACCCCCATTGAAAGGTTGCAATAATGAAAATTTACAACACACAAACGCGTTCTAAAGTGGAATTTGAACCCATAACCCCTGGTAAAGTAAGCATGTACGTGTGTGGCCCCACGGTGTACAACCGCATTCATATTGGCAATGCGCGCACGTTTATTTCC
>CAVDDP010000299.1:0-2500 GCA_963607695.1 Hallerella sp. | reverse complement strand
GCTGATAATAGTAGGCAAAACCATAACCACAAGCGTTAAGCTGCCCGCCAAAACGCCAGCTTGCAGGCCCAGCATTTGAATGAAAAACAACATGCCAACCAGGCCAAAAATAACAGAGGGAATGCCGGTGAGTGTTTCCACTGCAAACCCAATAAGGCGGGTTAAACGCTTGTTGGTGGCATATTCGTTCAGGTACACGGCAGCGCACACGCCCAAGGGAATCACTATAACCATGGCCAAAAGCACAATGTAGAGCGTGTTTAAAATGTTGGGCAAAATACCAATGGTGTCGTGTACGTAGCTTGTTTGCGTGGTAAGGAATTCGCTGGTAATACCAGGAATGCCACGGTAAAAAATGTAGCCAATAATCAGGGCTAACAGCACACAAACAATAATGCCACTTACATAAACCAGCCCGCGTAGAATAATATCTTTCACGCGCCGTTTGGTAGAAATGCTTTCTTCCATTATTGTTCCTTTCGGCGGGTAATAAGGTTAAGAATAATGTTAACCAGCACAATGAATATAAACAGCACCAGGCCAATAGAGAACAGGGCTTCACGGTGCAAGCTTCCGTATGATGCGTAAGACATCTCGCTTACAATAGCGGTGGTAAGGAAGCGCACCGAGCCAAAGAGTTCAGGCATGTTAGCCACATTGCCAGCAACCATGATAATAGCCATGGCTTCGCCTAACGCACGCCCCACACCTTGGATAACAGCCGTGGCAACACCGCTTCGTGCAGCATGAAGCGACACCTTGAAATACGTTTCTGTTTTAGTTGCACCCAATGCCAGCGAGCCTTCCTCGTATTCTTTAGGAACAGCATCTAACGCAATGGAAGAAACGTTAATAATGTAGGGCAAGATCATAATGGTTAGTACCAAAATGGCTGCTAAAAGCGTAGCTCCACTGGAAAGTTCAAAAATGTTTTGAATAGCAGGAACCAGCACGATCATACCCACAAGTCCATATACTACCGAGGGAATTCCTGCCAAAAGCTCAACGGCGCTTCGAATAACGCGGCCCGATTTCTTCCCCGCGTATTTTGATAAGAACATGGCGGTGAAAAGCCCCAGCGGCAGGCCTATTACCAGGGCGCCAATGGTGCCATAAACGCTGGTCAAAATAAAGGGAAGAATGCCGTATTGTTCTTGTCCGGGGTTCCACACTTGCCCCAGCAAAAACTCGGCGGGGCCAATTTCTGCAATTGCGGGAATACCCGATGCCACCAAATAAGCGGTGATACCCACCACGAAAGCAACCGAGAGCATGCCGCAGGCGAAAAACACGCCATTGAACACTACCTCTATGAATTCTTTCGGTTTCATGTTTTAAGTTTCTCCTTTTAGTATTTACTCACAGAAAACCGGACGCGCAGCATTAAGGGGTAGGTCAATGCGCGCATCCGGTTTGAAAGGGCCAGGAAAGGCCTCGGTGATTATGCTGCGGTAGGAACAGCTCCTGCTTCGCGGATAAGGTCGGCCGCTTCTTTGCTGGTAGCAAAGTCTACGAATGCTTGAGCAGCGTCGGACAAAGTTGCGCTTTCAGAGTACACAAAGTTGAAGGGGCGCTGAATGGCATAGGTGCCGTCTAGAACGGTTGCTTCAGAGCAAGCAACACCGTCGATGGTAACAGCCTTTACGCCCGACTTGCCTTCTACGGATGAAAGAGAAGCGTAACCAATGGCGTTCTTAGAGCTGGAAACAGCGGTGATTACGGCACCAGTAGAGGTGAGTTCCTGGTCAAGCTTGCAAGAATCGGCTGTTTTGGTAATGGACTCAAAGCCGTCGCGCGTGCCGGAACCGCTTTCACGGCCAATGCAGGAAATCTCCAGGTCAGAGCCGCCTACTTCGCTCCAGTTAGTAATTTTGCCGGTGAAGATGTCGCTTACTTGCTCAAGCGTTAAGTTGCTTACGCCACACTCAGAGTTCACGATAATAGCAATGCCATCAAGCGCAACCGTAACCGACTTCAAACCCGTTTCGGTGTCTTTCAAAGCACGGGAAGAAAGTCCTACATCGCAGCTTTTGTTCTTGGCGCTTTCAATGCCCGTGCCCGAGCCCGTTGCGTCATAGGTAATGGTAACGCCAGAGTTATCTGCCATGAATGCCTCGGAAAGAGTACCAATTACTTTCTCCATAGAGGTTGAACCATTGGTAGAAATGGTTCCGGAAAGAGCAGCCGTTGAAGTGCTAGAAGACGAGCTGCTTTCTGCAGAAGTGCTTGAAGAAGAGCTTCCGCAGCCTGCCAAAGATGCTGCAAGCAGGGCGCTTACGGCAACACCTGCAACTACTTTGCCAATACGATTGAATTTCATGTAAGTTCCTTTCGGTTTTTCGACATATTGCGAGCACACCCTTTGTGCATCGTGTCTTTTTCTTGGTCTGAATTAACCTTGAAACAGTAAAACGCCGCTTTGAAAAGAACATGTCAGAGAGATGTCAATCTCACATCATAGTTTTGTTAAGAGTTTGCAAAGTTGTTTAGTTCCGCTGTT
>CAVDDP010000298.1:0-2508 GCA_963607695.1 Hallerella sp. | reverse complement strand
AGTACCAGGTACCTATTATTCTTGAAACCTATGATTACGAATTAACCAGTGAAGCGCTGGAGCTTTTGTCCGACACCAGCTATTACGGCACGTCAGACGTGTACATTCCGGGCGGCCCTGTTGCTGTTCCTACGGAATCGGTAGAGGGAACGCTGGACTCCAACCATTCGTTTACGCGCATCTATGGCGAAACAGGCTATGACACGTCTAACGAGATTGCCTGCTACATGGTTGAACACGAATTACTAAGCGCCAACAACGTATGCGTGGCAGCGGGCTCTGTTCCGCTCAATGGTGTAGATGCGCTCTCGGGGTCTGCATTTGCAGGCAAAAACGGAAGCGCCATAGTGCTGGTAAATACGGAAGAAGACTACGGGCCTATTAACACCACAACCATCGACGGCTTCTTCACGAAATACAAAGCCAACATCAACCAGGCTTATGTGCTGGGAGGACCTGCGGCTGTGGGTGAGAATTTGTACGATCGCTTAGTTGCTATTTTGAACTAAGAACACAAGACAAAGGTAAAGAACATGATTAGCGAAGGGAACGCAATGCGTAAAAAGAAAGTAACACGCCGCTTGGGCAATAAAGTGCTCAGTAGCGTAATGGCTTTGGTGCTGGCAGCAGGATTGCTGCCAGTGCTTCCGGCAACATCGTTTGCTGAAGAACAGGCAAGCGGCCAGGAAGCCCCACAAGATGCCAGCGTGGAAACAGTAACTGAACAAGATTCAGGGGAAGCTCTGGACAGTTATGCAACCGACCACATTCTGGTCATTTTTGATGATGGTACCACGGGCACCTATTCAACGAGCGAGCTTGCTGACCAGGCGGTAGCGGAAGCAAAATACACGCTTGAAGAAAAAGGCTATGCCATTACGGAAACCTTGAGCGAAGCAAAGGAAAATGTGGGAAGTATTGCAAGCGTTGATATTCCCCAGGGAACCAGCGTAGAAAGTGCTGTTGAAGAGGCCAAAGACATTCAAGGTGTAGCCTATGCGCAACCAGACTACATTTACTACACCGAAGAAGGGGAAAGCACTGATGCCGCTTCTTCCGATGCAACTTATAGCACAGAAGCGCTCACGAATGACCCCGCAACGCAGGTGGCGGATTCTTCTGCTGCTGCTAATCAATATTACTTGTATGGAGTTGAAACTATTACCGGCGATGATGATGATGATAAGAGCACAACAATAAAAGGCGCTCATGTGCTTGATGCCTGGGATTTAGTAAAGACAAACCAGCAAGTAACGGTTGCAGTGCTTGACACCGGGTGTAATTTGCTTCACGAAGATTTGCAAGACAATATCTTGAAAGATTTGGCCTATGACGCCTATCATGAATCAAAATTGGAAGCTTCGGGCTCGTTCAATGGAGACTACGCAGGACATGGCTCTCATGTGTGCGGCATTGTGGGTGCTACCGCTAACAATGGCATTGGTATTGCCGGCGCAAGCTATAACGCTAAAGTGCTGCCCGTAAAAGTGTTTACCGATGAGTCTTCCAACCCTGGTGCCTATACCAGCGATATTATTACCGGTTATGAGTATTTGTTTGGCTTAATTGATGATGGCACTCTTACCGATTTGCATGTAATCAACATGAGCCTGGGTTCCTATTCTGCTTCTATGTCAAGCGACGATAAGTCAATGCAAGCGGAAATTCAAGAGGGTGTTACGCGCAATATCTTAACCGTTTGTGCAGGTGGCAATGGCGATGACAACAATAACCCTGTGACCACTCCGCATTATCCTTCCGACTTTGATGAAAGCTTTGCGGTAACCGCTCTTAATGCCGATGGTACAAATGCTACCTGGTCTGACTACAATATGTACAAAGACATTAGCGCCCCGGGTGTTGACATTTATTCCACAATTAATACCGACTCAAGCGCTTACGAGAAGTGTTCGGGCACTTCAATGGCTTCTCCTTTGGTAGCAGGTATTGCCGCACTTCTGTGGGCGGCCGACCCCGATGCCACGGTTGCAGAAGTGCGTGAGGCCATTCAGAATTCTGCAGACCCCATCGTAGACCCTGAAGACACCTATCAGCGCTGGCCTGAAAAAACAGGAAGCGCTGGCTCCATTAACGCTGCAGCAGCCATTAAAGAGCTCAACGGCGCCTTTATTTCAGTGCCCGACGGATTCTCAACGTTAAAGCGCACCCAACAAGTGCAACTTTCTGCTTCTATCAGGCAGGTAAGTGACAACTTGGATTGGACCTGGAGTGTAGAGGACAACACCGGAAGCGCCACTATTAGCAGTGACGGTCTTCTTACGGGCGTTACTGCAGGTACCGTAAAAGTTACGGCAAAAACGCACTACAACGACGAAGATTACGAAGCATTCCTTACCATTCAAATAACCGATATTGCCCTAACCGCTGCTCCTGAGTGCTCACGCTGGTACAGCTCTTCAGTTAAGGTAACGTGGACAGAAGCGGAAGCTGCCGTATCGTATAAGGTGCAGCGCAAGGGTGCTAATGATACGGAATTCACCACCCTTG
>CAVDDP010000297.1:0-2508 GCA_963607695.1 Hallerella sp. | reverse complement strand
GGGCGCACGGTAAGTTTTCCGGCACTGTCAATTTGCCATTCACAGGTGTTTGATTGCGTCCAGCCAGGAGTGAGCTTTGCGTTGGTAGCTTCCGATTCCTGAGCGCTCAACGGCTCTTCTTGTAATTCTTCAGTTGTTAAAAGTGAATTAGTTGAAAGAATGGTCTCTTCGGAATTTATTGGTTCTACAGTACTTGATACATCATCAACGGTTGATTGGGTACTGTCTTCGCTGGATTCAGCGTTGGATTCATCGGGGGTTTTACTATTAGTTGTTTCTTTAGACGCTTCAGCGTTGCCGCTTTCTTCATGCACTGCATCTTCTGTACCAGAAGTCTCTTCAGCGGAAAACTGGTTAGAATTTACGCTTTCGGAAGACCCCCCCCCGCAAATGCTGGTGCTGGAACGAGCCCACACACCAGAACCATAGACAAAACAACGTTCGCAACTTTGCGTGAAACAGAAACTTGCCTCTTCATAAAACCCTCCCCGTGTCAAATACGTTAGCTACAACCTATTGCGTACTCGTTCAGAAAGCGCTTATAAATACAAAACGCCCCTTGTGGTACGGCAACTATCGTTTGCATTGCAGTATACACGAAAGGATCACATTTGCTTCACAAAAAGGCATTGTTTTCAGCGCTGAGCAGCTTTGAGCTCAGCGCTGTTTGAAGCAAATCATGTTCTAATACGTTAAAAGAATTTCAAACCAGATTTAGCCTTCATTCAAAAGCCCAAATGTTGCAAAATCTCTATTGCATTGCGAACATATGTTTGTTATTATCACTTTAAACGAAACTAGTCCACGAACACTTTAGCAGCACTCATATTGAGTAAAATTTGATCTTTTCTCAAGATAGAATATTCCTTATATCAGGGCATATATTCGGTATTTTGCTTGACAAGCAAGACCACGATGTGCTAAAAGGGTATTGGCGAACCCGAAAGGGGGAGCTACCAAGTGCCAGGGACGTTTTCCCTGGCTTTTGTTTTTTTGGGAGGGCTCATGGCCGACCTCAGTATATACACAAGCTCAGGTTCTCTTTCCGATTATATGAAAAAGAAACTGGTAGAACACATTCAAGAAAATCTTACCTTTTATCAGCGCTTTGATTCTGTGAAAATATACTACGATGGCGGTCAAGAATGTGTTTCTACAGCATTGCGTAATGCTTATGGTCAAACTATTTCTAAAGAGGCTTTTGTATATAAGCCAATCAATGCCTCTGAATTCTGCCTTGCACAAGTGGCCGACTATATTTGCACTATTGAATTAACAGCAATTTCCTATCTTGCTATCTTTTTCTTGTTATGCCGTATTTCTTTCGCCGGGAAGATACAAGCTAGGGCGCACTCCTTCGCTGTCTTTGTTCATTCGTAGCTTACAGCAGGTCGATTTCGCGGAGGTTGTCGCGGATATGGTCGCAGCTTCCATGGAAGCCCTGCTCTTCTTCAGCGGAGAGCTCTGGCTCGAATACCATCTCAACACCTTCGCTACCAATTAAACACGGAAGCGAAGCATAGATACCTTCTTCGCCATATTGGCCTGTGAGCAGGGTTGATGCAGAAATAACCGCATGTTCATTGTGCAGAATAGCAGCGCATAAACGCGCGGTGCAATTTGCAATTGCATATTCTGTGCAGCCTTTGCCCGCAAACGCAACGTAACCGCCTTTGCGTGCAAGCTCTTCAACTTGCGCCTTGTCAAAGCCAAATTTTTCAGGATCTTGCGCGGCAAGCTCGTCTATGGTTTTACCAGCAATCATGGCAGATTTCCACGCGGCAATCTGCGAAAAACCATGTTCTCCAATCATATGCGCGTGGATTGACTTAGGGCTTACCCCCGTTGCCTTAGAAATTTCGGAACGAAGACGTGCCGAATCAAGCCCGCAACCCGTACCGATAATCTTTGACGGATTGTAACCGGTAAGCTTCCAAATGGCGGTGCAAATCACATCGCACGGGTTAGAAACAGAAACAAGCACGCCGTTAAAGCCTGCTCCAACAATGCGCTCTGCAAACATGCGCGTAGATTCGGTTGTTCCGCGGAGTTCTCCATCGCGGCTTTTGGCAACTTCTGCCACGTTGCCAACGCTGTTTATGATAATGGCGCATTCCGCCAGGTCTTCGTAATTATTAGAGCAGTTAACAATGCGCGTGTTATACGGCACAAAGCTCAGGGAATCGTGCAGGTCTTGTGCTTCCGAAATTACTTTTTGATCGTGCAAGCCACACAAATACAGCTCGTCTGCAATGCCTTGTAAAAGCAGGCTGTTTGCCACGTGGGCGCCAACGTGCCCAAGCCCAATAATGCCAATTTTGCGATTAGATACCATAAGAATTCCTTTCATGCCTTACAAAAAGTTTTCCAAGTCGGGCACGTTTTTTTTGAAACGCAACCCGTTATATTTCCCACAAGCTTGCCAGAATTTGAACCCCGCAAGAGTCAAATCGGCAGCTCCACTTCTTACCCCTTTGCGCGGCGAAGGGCGCAGGCAGCAAGCAATGC
>CAVDDP010000296.1:0-2508 GCA_963607695.1 Hallerella sp. | reverse complement strand
GAACCAGTCTGCCCAAGCGGCAGCACCAGAACAGGTAGGTCATGCGGTGGGTCGCTGGAAGCGTGCCGCCTTTGAGCTGGCCGAAGAGAAAAATCTTTCCCGGCGCGAGGAAGAAGTGCTGCAGCTTCTCTTGAAAGGGCATTCCAAGCAGCGCGTTGCCGAAGAGTTGTTTGTTTCCTATAACACGGTGCGCAGTCATGTGCGCAAGGTATACGTTAAGTGCAATGTGCACAGCCAGCAAGAACTCATCAATCTTTTCGAAACCGAATACCGCAACAAGCAGGAATAACAGCAGCTATTTTGCTAAGGAAATACTGGCTTTAAGGGAAAGCTGCAGTAGTGGCATTTGCCTAGATAATCTGGCATAATGTGGCGCTTTTTTGAGTGAGCTTTTATAATACCAAGCAAAGGTTTCGGGTGCTTGATAAGGTGCCCGTTTGGCAAAAACAAAGGAGGTGCGCCGTGCTGTTCCAATTAATGAACAAAGATGTTGTAGTTGCAACATATGAGGAAAAAAAGAGCTTAGATGATTATGCCTATGTTGAGGTAGAGCAACTTGATCCGTATCTTCCGTATGGCTTCGCAAATATCAATGATTGGATAGATGGGCGACAAATTGCCAAACATCGTGCCTCTATTGAAAAGCTTATGAGAGAGCTTGGCCTTACTACCCGGCATGATTTCATTGTTATGGCGCGCTGCCTTTCGCTTACCGATACGTTTTGGATGAAACGTGCCAACGAAGAAATTACCTGGGATGAAGTTTCTTTATATCGCAACCCGTTTGATAATGTAATATGGCAGGCAAGCTAACCCAGCCAGCTGGCAAGCGTGTTCCATACTTCTTCCTGATCACTTTCGCTTAAATTTGCAAGGGTAGTACAGTGGTTGTAGGTAGACTCAAAGCACTTAATTTGGCTGTTGCTAAACGACAGTTCCGGCCGCACGAAATACCAGGGGTCGCTTTGCCCGCTTACCATAATCAGATGCGCGGTATTGGTTGAGTTGAACCATTGAATCAGGGCATCGCGCGTGGCTGTGCTGTAGGGAAGAGCCTCAAGCTGCTCGGTTGTTAGATATATTTCCGAATACGAGGGGTTGCCTTCAACGGAAATATAGTAAGCATCCCTTTCTTCTTCTGGCGCTGCTTCTTTTGCTTTAGCTACAATCTGGCGCAGGTAATCGAAGTTTTCGGTGTAGTCGCCCATTTCAGAAGCGGCTTGAATTTCGTAGGGCAAAAAGCCGTCATTATAGGCAAACGTGCTTGTGGGCGTGGTTGCGGTAATACATGCGTAAATATCTTCGGGGTTATCACTGTTCACTGCTTGGGTAATTTTGTCCACCATGCTGTCTTGGTAGTACTGCCAAAAGCCCAGCAGGGGAAACTCGTTTACTGCCACATCCCACAGCCGCGCAGCCTGGGTTTCTTCGCTGTCTCCAAAAAACGATTCGCGAAACGTGCAACCATCGGCAATAGCTTGCTGGTAAAACCGCGTTTGAAGTTCTTCCCTATGCTTTATGCAAGCCACCTGGAATTTCTCAAGCAACTGGTGCCATTCGCTTGCTTTTTCTTCCCCATATGCCTGGTATCCTATTTCGTTATAGGCGGCATCCATCATGCGGCTGTCGTTGCGCCCTTCACAAAACGGCGAGCAGAAAGCAATAAAGGCGTCTGCGTCGGTATAGCCGTGTTGCTCTTGAAAATAGCACTGGTAGCTGGTGGTTAAGCCGCCTTTGCTGGTGCCTGTCCAAATTCGTTTGCCAGTAAGAACGTTTGAAAGCTTTTGGATTATGCTGTGGAAGTCGCTTGCGGCCTGCTCCATGGTCAGGTAGCTCCACAAATCTGTGCTGTTAACATCAAGACCCGCAGGCGCAGAGTTGCCAAAGAAGCGATACTCAATTTGAATGATGTTGGGAATGCTGTATCTGCCGGTGAAGTCTTCGGTAAAGAACTTGTTGTTTGCCGTTGAGGGAAGGTCCATTAGCATGTAGCCGTCGGTGTCTATAACGTTAACGGCGCTGCTTTCGGTGTAGAACAAACGAACGTGCTGCTCAAACGTGCCCGCAGAAGCATTGTTGTGGTCAAGGGGCTGTTGAAACACAATTTCGAAAGTTGTGTATACCTGGTCAAACCCTGCTTGCACTATTTTTTCGTTGGTGTATTCGGTAACACTGGTAACGCCTTCTAGTGCTGAAAGCTGTGCAGCAATAGTTTCGGCAGATGTTTCTGTGGATTGCGCGCTGCTTTCTGGGGAAGAGTTTGTAGCGCTGGTGCAACCGGTGCAGGTAAGCCCGGTGCACCCAAGAAGCAGTGCCAAGCTTACCAGCAGGGCAAGCAGTTTTTTGAAGTAAGCATATCTGGTAGTAGTGTTAAACACAATGGACCTCTTTTTGCGGTAATGCTTTATTTGCGGTAACGCCGTAATAAATACTTGAACGTTAGCAGACTAGCCGTTCAAAGGTTGAGCGTCAAACTATTTTTTGCAGCACGGGTAAAAATACCAAGGC
>CAVDDP010000295.1:0-2510 GCA_963607695.1 Hallerella sp. | reverse complement strand
GGTGATAGGTTTCCCCGTATTTTGCTTGGTTTGCCCTATTGGCTTAACGTTTGGTACCGTAACCTCCATTTGGCATGCCATTCAGTTCAACGATGTTTCGTGGGGGCTTTTGGCGTTTCCTGCCGCCCTTGTTATTGAGCTCATTGCTCTTAAGCGCTGGTGCATTCAAATATGCCCCATTGCAGGATTGCTTTCTTTGTTCGGGCGCGCAGCGCGCGTTTTCCGCCCAACGGTAGATGCCAAAACGTGCTTGAAGCAAAACGGTCAGGCATGTCATGCCTGTAAAGAAGTTTGCCCGGAAAGCATTGACTTACATGCTGTTGATACAAAAGGGCAGTTAGCAGATTGCACGCGTTGCGCGGAATGCTTGCATGTTTGCCCCACAGCTTCTATTACCATGCCGGTGTTTTCTAACGGTGGTGTGAAAAATGCAGGTGAAGCAGGCGCAAGCGAGTTAACGGTAAATGAAGCGAGCGAAGCCAAAAAGGAAGAATAATCAATCTTTCTAGAGCGTTTTAAAGCCTTGAGCGAAGATTTTTGCTCAAGGCTTTCGCCTGTTTTTGCTAAGAATTATTGAGCGCATGAAGCGGATGAAAAACTTGGTGGTCATTCTTTCGCGCTACGTGCCGTAATGATTTCTAGCTCAGGTAAAGAACATGGTATAAAATGAGCTGCATGAGAGGGAGAAAAAGTTTGTCATAGTGGGAAACATGACAAGCTTTCTCATAATTGCATAGGGGCTTCAATAAAGCACGTTAAAGGGTAGGGAGAGAACCCATGGGCTTTCTTGATAGAATAAGCATTAACCTGGGAAGTTATTCTCATGTAGTGGGCGGCATGGCGGTTTCGTTTTGGATTGCCTGGGTGCTTTTGTTATACAGTGCCTTGTATTTTCCTAATGCAGCTGACCCGCTTCAGTACGACACCTTTTGTTATCTTATTTCAACCATAACGGTTTCTGTCTTTTTCTTTTTATGCGGTGCGCTAAGCAGCAAAGTAAGAACACTTTTATTGAAAAGCCCGTTTGTGCTTGCTGCAGGGTTTGCTGCGTCGGTGGGAACCGCCATTGTTGTTTTTGCCTCGGGGGTAAATTCGGTAGCCGTTCTGGTGGTAGGCAATATCTTAACAGGCTCAGGAACAGCCATTATAGGGCAGCGTTGTGCCATGCTTGCAAGTGATACCTCGGCTCGAAATTTTGCGCTTGGTGCTGCGGGCGCGCTTTTGCAAGCGTATTTGCTTTATCTTTGCGCGAAAAGCATGCCGCTTGTTGTTGGCATGGTGTTTTTGATTATTTTGCCACTGTCGGCAAGCTTTATGGCGGTTCTGGTTCACCCAGTAAACGAGGCTGCGCAGGATGTTCAAGATGAAGGCTTCCCCCCAGGGCTTATTAAGTTAACGGTGGCATTTTGCCTTATGGGATTTGCTTTTTCGGTAGCACGCGGAATGTATCCCAGCGGCCTTAATATCACGGAATTCAATGATTCTACCAACTACGTTGCTTTGGTTTCTATGGCAAGCTGTCTTGGCATGATAGCAATTGGATGCTTGGCACCGCGTGGTTTTGATGCAGGGAAAGTTTCTTACTGGATTATTGTTGTGGTTGTTATGGTTGCAACCATTTTCCCTTTTTTGGGCATTGGGCATACACTCGCGGGCATGGTTTCTTCTGTTGCCAACAGCATTATTGGCATGACTACCTGGATTTTCTTAGGTTCGCTTTGTGCGTTGTCGCGCTTGTCTACGCTTCGCATATTCGGGTTTGGATTTTCAGCTTATATGGGTGGCTCTGCAATTGCCTGGCCTCTATCGGCGCTCATATCGGCAAAAGACAGCTCCATGGATGGGCAGTTCGTGGGGCTTATCATTCTAATTGTTGTTATTATCACGGTGCTTTTACTGTTCCGCCAGGAAGTTATTTTGGAACTCATGCACTCAACCGACGATGAACAGGAAACGCTACACAATGAGAATGAGCGTTCGCAAATTGAGATTTCTGAAAGCTCGTATGCTGATATTGCAAGCGATTGCGATAAAAACACTATGTGCGCCTTTGCCACACAACGAAAAGAAGGAAGCAATATTCCCGAAGTTGCGCTTGAAGAAATACCTGATAACAAGGTTGTTGATGATTTTTCCAAGCTGCCTTCATGGCGTCAACGCATGTCTCGTTTGGGGCGTGAAAAGGGCTTAACGTTGCGCGAGATCGATGTGTTTCTGCTCATGGGCAAAGGAATGAATTCCCGCAGCGTTGCCGATGCTTTGGGTATTTCATATAACACCTCACGCGTTCATGTGCGAAACGTGTATACCAAAATGGGCGTGCATTCCCGTGCCGAACTTTTGGAACTGGTAGCAGAAGAAGATCGCAGACTAAAGCGGGAATAGGCGTTACTTGCGCTCTGTTGCTTTTGATTTTGGCTCCGTCATGCGTTTTTGTATCTTGTGTTCGCGTTGCTTAGCTCTTGCAATTTGCCTTTTGCGTATTCAGGCAAATTTAAGAGCTGCGCGGT
>CAVDDP010000294.1:0-2547 GCA_963607695.1 Hallerella sp. | reverse complement strand
ACTCCATGAAGTGATTTTGTTACCAGAGCAGGCATCTTAAAAGAAAAAACAAGTACAACAACGTAGGTAAGAAAAGATGCAAGCGATTGAGCAGTCATAAAGGCAAACGTTACATCTTCTGTGTGAAACTCTTTAGGAAAAAAGGGAAAAACACCACCCCATAATGAGCAAGCATTAATGACTAAGAAAAGTGCATACCCTAAGATGGCGATATTTACCTGTGGGATTTTGAAAAGTTCAGAAAGACCGGAAGTTGTCATGTTACACCACCAACCCCACATTAAGGTATGTACAATAGAAGGTAAAGCGCGTAAGAAAAATACCAAGCATGGTAACAATAAGAATGGCTAAAGTGGAGCAGCGACTTGAAAGGTTCTTTCTACCCTTACAAATGAGCAGCAGAACACAGGCAGCAAAAAGCATAATAGTAGAGCCTGCAAGAAATAGGGGGTATTGAGGGAATATTTCTGGCAGCAGTGTTGTTGTACTGGCAAGGGTATAAAACACAGTGCTTTGAATAAGTTCTGAGGTGAAAAGAAGAATAGTTGATACGCATGCGACTATAATTATTGTTGTCGCTGTGGTTTTGCTGCAATCAATTTCGGCAAACGCCAAAGTAAACAGAGAAAGTGCGCAACCACCCACCAGTGCGCTTAATATTTGATTTACTGGCGTAAAAACCAAAGACCAGCTAGAAATAGTCTCAATATTGTAGGCAAATGAGGTAAACCAAATTTGCGCTAATCCTGCGGTGATGGCGAAGGGGAGTGCGCATCGTAGATGTTTTATAGTTACTTTCTTACTGAATCCCGCTAACCAAAAAATCCAGGCGATACCTACAAAAGCTGCAGAAGCGATAACTTCGTTAGACAAAGGAGAACGGCCAACTCCTGTGAGAACATATAATGCGTTCGATGGATTGCCTAGGTGGTTTGTAGAAGCAATAAGGCCTACTAAGCTAAAACTCAAAGGGATAATAAGAAAACGTTGAAGACGCCTTTTGGTATTCTCGCTCTTAATAAAAAAGAAACCATATACTAAAAGGAAAATGAAACAAATGCTTCCTGCTGGTGCAAGTGTAGTAAATAATGCCAGTGTAAGTTGCTTAAATCCCTGAGCAATGCCTGTTTCCATAAGTGATTATCCCCCTCTTTTTTATAATCACGGTTGAAGCATTGTACTTCAAAATAGAAAGCATACAAGTGAACTTTTGGATTGCTTTGAGGTAATGCTAATTCCGTTAGTTCATGAGTGCCATTTTGTTTTGTAGTCATAATTCTTGAGGTACAATTCACATGACGTAATTGTTCGTATTGTTCGCAGCCTCGTACGTAACGGTGAACGAGCATGAGCGAACGATTACGCCAGATGAATTGATAAACAGCAAAGAGTAAAGAGAAACAATAAGGGGCGCGTATATGAGATTACAACTATCGCAACTTGTAATAACTCCTGAAAATGAAACTACTGCCAAAAGGCTTATAGAAGTGACGCAAACCCATGACCAGCCTGAACAGCTTTATCTAACAGGTCCTGCAAACAGCGGCAAAAGCACTTTTATGGAAGCACGCGGTGCTGAAAAGGATTTGCTCTCAACAAAACACGCCCTGTATTGCCATGCTTCAGAGATATTGGTAATGCTTTCCATTGATAACGAAAATGCTGATAACTTTCTAAATCGCATTGGGGAAGTTGAAGTACTTTTCATTGATGATGTTGAAGATTTTCTTACGAATGAAAAAATTGGAGTAAAAGCGTGTCAGCTGCTCATTGAAAGCAGGGCAAAACAAGGTCTTGATACCATTGTGGCTGCCCAAACGCCGTTATTGCAGCTTGATGGTAATTTGCAAGATGTTTTCTCTGGCTTTGAGGAGATTTGCCTTCCTGCTTTATCAGAACAGGGATTAATAGATCTTGCGCGTATGTTTGAGGCTCACTTTGTTCATGCAAAAGGAGAAGAGAAAGCCCATTCGTTATCTGATGAGGCGATTGCTTACCTTGGTAAAAAGTTTCAAGACTCTCCAAAAGATATGGCACCTGCGGTGCAATTCTTGGTAACGGTGGCGGATTTCCCTGAGGGGCATATTATTACTGCTGAGGAAGCCGAAGCTAGCTTACAACTGTAAGGTTAGAGGTTTCGCGCTGGGGTGGTGTAGTAGGAGGCGCGCGCTGTAGTTTCGTGCAAAAATTTCTTATTTTTTCGTGGTTCTATTCATTTTTATGCAAAAAAGCGCTATTTTTATGCAAATTAAAACGGTGGAAATACGAAAGGAAATGCACGTGAACAAGCGACAGCAGCGGCAGCAGGCAATTCGTACGCTTGTGTCCAAGCATAAGGTGTTCACCCAGCAGGAGATGACCCAGCTTCTCAACGACGCAGGCTATGACTGCACGCAAGCAACGGTCTCGCGCGACATCGTGGATCTACGCTTGGAAAAAGCACCCGGCAAGTTCTACATTTTGCCGGAAGAGCTGCGTTTACGTCGCGTGGCGCCCGAGCTGGTGGTTGATGTGCGGGCGGCAGGCAACTTAACGGTGGTGAAAACG
>CAVDDP010000293.1:0-2556 GCA_963607695.1 Hallerella sp. | reverse complement strand
CAAGGCTACTACCAATGCAGCTCTTGTGGCGCTACGCAATAGAAGGGAGACATCCATGAAACGAATGAAAAAAATCGCAGTAACGGTACTAAGCTGTGCTCTTGTATACACGCTTCTTCCTGTGCCTGCATTTGCTGCTACGACAAGTGATTCCGGTGCCGCAACAGAAACGCGCACCGTCACGTGGCTCTCAACCGAACAGCAGCCTGCGCACGCCAAAACAATCACCATCGCGGGCACGGAATACGCCCTTACCGGCGCAACGGAACCCCAGGTCGTAAAGGAGGAGTACGGCACCACGGAGGCCACCAAAACGCAGTGGCAGGAATGCGCGCCGGGCAACTTGCAGGCCACCATCAACTCCTTCGCCACCAGCATGCACATCGACGAAAACGGATACGCGGGCGACATCCCCCAAACAGGCGTTACGTACGTGCCCACTCAGGCCGAACGCAGCTGGGAAGTGAATGCCAGCCGCACGTACACCGGCCTTCCCTCCAACGACGTTGCGCAGATTGCGCGCGAGATTGCCTACACCAACCCCGATACGGGCAACGCGCTTACCCTTGCGCTTGCCGGCATTTCCTGGCAGGTAACCGCCACCGATGAAGCGGGCTTTCCTACAAGCTATACCGCCAACTGCATCTATCGAGGTCAGGACGCCGATACCGTAACCGACCACTACACTGTTACTGCCACGTACGCAGGCGAAGTTACCGCGAAAGAGCCCGTGCTTACTTACCAGGCAACGCTTACCTATGCGGCAACCGCGCCAGAAGTTGCCCCCGCCATTGAGGTTGAAACCCAGGTTCAAGCGCAGCCTTTTGACTGGCTTCCCCTTGCAGCGGGCGCAGCTCTTGCTGCAGCGGTTATTGGCGCCGGGTTTTTGTACTGGCATCGCTCGCGCGAGGTGCGCATTTGCCTGGTGAAAGACGCGCAGGCAGCCACCACGCTTGACAAGAAAAACCTTAAAACGGTGGCGCACGTGCGGGCAAAAAACACGCAAAGCGGCGAGCAAGCAATAGACCTCCCCGAAACGCTAAACATTGCCACCACGCGTTACGCGCTGCTGCTGCCCAGCTATCGCGCCAACGGCAGCGTGCTTAACGTCATGCAATGCAACAAGCTGCTCTTAAGCCTGAAAGCCCACAAGATTGTGCCACTGTTCTAAAGCCCCCTACTTTTTTGTTCCGCAGTTGGTGCAAAAGTTGCCATTGTTCGTTGTTCCGCATGCACGGCATATCCATTGTGGGGAAGTGGCACGGGGATAGGTGCTAGTTGACGCAGCATTGGGATAGGTGGCGTTACTTGGTGCAGCATTTGGGGAAGTGGTACCTGAATAGGTGGCGTTACTTGGTGCAGCGCCTTGCGAAGAGACATAAGGGGAAGGAGAAGGCCACGCCGCCGGCGCCGCTTGCGCCTGCGGCTGCACCTGCCCGTACCCCGGCTGCTGCCCCCAGGCAGCCGGCGCCGCCTGCGGCTGCACTTGCCCCTGGGTCCAGACCTGCACCTGGGGCTGCGGCTGGTCATTCCGCAGCGCCTTCTTCACATACTTGAAAGACACAACGTACATGGCAATTACGAACGCAATAAACAACGTGTCGATAAACACAAAGTCAACCGACAAGCAAAAGTCGTAAAACCCGTGAAGCACCGTGGGAACCGCAAGCGCATAAAACAGGCACTTCTTTTTCTGCGCCTGGTTTCCCAGCAGGCTTTGCTTTTTGGCTTCCGCGTAAAAAACGCCCATAAACACGCCGCAAAAACAGTGAAGCGGAATTGACAGCAGCGCGCGCGAGATGCCAACAGACAAAGCCTCGGCAAACGTTTCGTTGGTGAACACGTACATCACGTTCTCAAGCAGCGCAAACCCCAAAGAAACAAACACGGCATACACCACGCCGTCGAACGTGTAGTTGAACGCCCTGTTTTTCCAGCTTACCAGCTTGGTTGTTATAAGCTTGCCGGCCTCTTCCACAAGCGCTACCCCTATGAAATTTGAAATCACAACGTAGGCAAGCGAGGTTTCGACAAGCGTGCTTAGAAGCGCGTCGTCGACAATGAACTCCGCGATTGCAATGGGGAAGGTGGAAACAGCGCCCGCCACGGCAAGCTTTATCAGCAGGCCAAGGGGCTCTTTTTCCGTTTTGTCGTGCGTGTATATGAAGACCATTAGCGCAATGGCGGGAAGTACCGCAATTACAAGAAGAATGATGTCGTCCATGTGTGTCCTTTTGGTTGTGGGCGTTTTTTTTGCGCGGGCGTCTGCGGCGGCAATGCCTGCGGGCAAAACGGGCAAAAGCGCCTCTTGCGATGACCGGTAGCCAGCAAGAATCTTGCGCAGCACGGCAATACCTGCGGGCAAAAGCGCCTCTTGCGATGCCCTTTTGCGATGCCCTTTTGCAGCAGCGCTCACGTGCAGTAGCCCCGTTGCGGGGGTTTCCTGCGGCGGTGCTCATGTACAGTGGCCCCGTTGCGTGGGTTCCTTGCAGTAGCAATACCTGCGGGCAAAAGCGCCTCTTGCGATGACCTCTTGCGATGCCCTTTTGCAACAGC
>CAVDDP010000292.1:0-2561 GCA_963607695.1 Hallerella sp. | reverse complement strand
GCATAAAATACCTGCAGGAGAACCCGTATTTGCGGTTTGAATCAAGTACGTTGGGTAAGCTTCTGTTGCATACGTTGTAATACGACCAGTGCCATGCAAGCACTTAATAGAATGTTGGCCGTATTTTTCAATAACGCTGTTAAAGCCATCTGCCATGTATTGAATTGCTTCTTTGTGCGAAACACGCTTCCACTTAGGATCTTCGCCTTTTGGCGTTGTACGAATAAGTGGGTAGCGAATGCGGTCTGGATGATAAAGTGCCTGCGTTGCTGCACGACCCTTTACACAAAGATTGCCACGGCTGGCAATAGCGCGATGATCGCCTTCAAGATGAACTACTCTGCCATTTTTTACGGTAATCAAGTTACCGCATTCCATTTTGCCGCAACCACGGCAAGTGGAATGAATGACTTTTACCTCGTCTTCTGCTTCATCGGCGTAGGCGTGTTCTTGCAGCACCCCTTGCGATGAACTAAGCAGAGCAACAGCACCGGCCGTTGCAGCAGTCACCTTAAAGAACGAGCGCCTGCTTAAAGATTGATCAAGCATGCATTCCTCCTTCTCTTAACGATTAGCTTGTTAGATGGAACCGTTATGCGTTTTCACCCAACATGCCTCTCCGTTTCCCCGCGTAAAAAATACCGCGGTTTCATTGGAGTGTTCAATCGCATGGAATCTATGAATTTATGCTCGGCCTTTCTTTTTTGGCGCTCGTTGAAAATGAATGATATGGTTTGAACTGGGGTTTTACTGTGTTTTTGCCTGATTTTGGTCTTCGTCTGCATATGAATCAAGGGCCGCCATAACGCAGTCTTCAACATCAATTGAATAAGGCGAATTGGCAGTTTCAACAACAGCGGTACGTATGTAATTGCCGCAATTTTCACAGTAGTCAATTCTGTGCGCGTTGTCAGATTTAAGCGTGCGAAAACCAAGTTTATGAACATCATCTGTTCCGCAATGAGGGCAGCGGATGCGTTCAAATTCCCATTCTGTTCCACATTGAAGGCATGCGAGTTTTCTTCCTGTTGCGCTCGCATTCTTTTGACGCGTAAGAATGGCGAGCGTTGGACGCCCACCACACACCGGGCAAGAGAGCGAATGAGCGCTGTCAAACAAACTCTTGTCAACAGACTTAACCATGGTGTTAGCTGCGCTTTCTTGTAAAGCGCGCAAGCCAAAGCTAACCAGCCCCACCAAAACAGTAACGTGAGAACCATCAAACCCGTAGTTGCTCATAATTTCAACCAGGGAATTAAGATATTGTTCTGGGTTTACAGATGCTAAATCCATGTCGCTTGTAGCAATGAGCATACGCATGTCTATCGCGCGCAACGCATCGCAAATTTCTTCTTGGTAAACTCCGCTTTCCACCAGGCACTGCGTTAAAATCTCCACCACATCTGCAAGAGATTGCGCATCTACCTCTATGGGGCAATCAGACATAAACGGAAGACCTTCACGCAAGTCGTTTTCCAGGCGGGCAACATCTGGGGTAAAACTTGTAAGCGCTGCTTGAGCGCTAGTGCGAGCCATTATTCCCCACAGGGCGTTAAACAATGCTAGTTGCGCCTTGCTTTGATTGGGAAGGTTTTGAATATACGCTTGGCTGCACGATTCTATCTTTGAAATATCCATGGCTTTTCCTAACGTTTACTTTTACTAACGTTTCACTTAAAGCTTAGACTCTATACACGGAGCAGTCTGGCCAAACTCTTCCATATACGGAGTTGGCGCCAAAATTGCAAGGCTCTTCCCGTTTTCCATGCGAATGCGGTGTGCATACATTCCAAGGCTTTCTGCTGTATTGGACTCGTCTTTTTGGACGGTTGAACACACAAAGGCATAACGCGCTTTGGTCATTGCGCTATACCACGCGCGGCGCTCTTGCAAGCGAATATCTTGCACTTGTGAGTCATCCAGCTTTGTACCAATAGTTTCCCGCGCAGGGTAAAAACCTTCAACTGCGCCCGTAATAATAACCGTGTCAAATTCCATGCCACAGCTCATTTGCAAAAGCCCAATGCGAACCGCATCGCGCTCGCTAAAGCAAAGTTCTATGCGCTCTTTAGCGCGCTCTAGCAACTCTTGCGCACTTTCAAAGCCGCTAACTGGTTCCACCAGGCTCATAAATGCAGCAGGCGGCACTTCGCCCTGCACAAGAGAGCACATATTAAGTAACGCAAAACCTTGCTTGCCAGAGGCGGCAGCTATGAATTCTTTACCAGCAAGATAGCGCTCCACCAGCACATTTGCACCCGTGAAAAGCTCTGTTTCTGTAAGAAGCGCAGCTCTTTCAAGCGCTTCTATAATTCCAATATTTGCATCTTGCGCATATTTCTCCAAACGAAACCAGTGATTAGAATTGGTTAAGTAGTCACCAAACCCGCACCAGCTGCGCCAAGCAACCACATCTTGTGGGTTGGCAGCCAAATTAAGTCTGGTATATGCTTGCAAATCATGGCACTTTTCGCTTACGCGTGGGTCACCCTGCAAGGCATGGTAGCTCGTAACTTCATCTGCTTCTATATGGTTTGCCTTGAGCACCTTAGCAAGAGCTC
>CAVDDP010000291.1:0-2568 GCA_963607695.1 Hallerella sp. | reverse complement strand
CTCGCATCATGCGCGAAGTGGGCGTTTTGGCAGATTAGTTGCAAGTTCTGCAACTAAAAAAATGAACGTGAGCAGCCCCAAGGTGGGGCTGCTGTGTAATAAAAAAGAATAGGAAACTACATGGAGAAAAAAACGAAGCACGAGCAAGGTGCTTCTTCTTCGCGTGCTCAATTTTCCGCAAAAAAGCGGAAACGTTCGTATGTGAACAACGATACGGAAGTTCGCTCTGCGCAAGAAGATTCACCTGCTCAACCAAAGACAACACGAAAAAAAGTAGAGATCAAAACATTAGCAAACACAAGCAGCCCTGTTAAGAAGCAGCAAAAACGCAGTGGCGCAAAAGACACAGCTACTCATAAAAATCCTAACGCTAAACTGCGCATTATTCCCCTTGGTGGCCTGGATGTTATTGGCAGAAACATGACTGTTTTTGAATGTGGCCAAGACATGATTGTGGATGACGCAGGCCTTATGTTTCCCGATGATGATCACCCGGGTATCGATTTAATTTTGCCTGATTACACCTACATTTTGCAAAACGCGCATAAGCTCAGAGGCATTTTTATCACGCACGGCCATGAGGATCATACGGGGTGTCTTCCGTATTTGTTGAAAGACCTTGATTGCCAGGTTCCCATTTACGGAAGCAAAATGACGCTGGGGCTTATTAAGCTTAAACTTGACGAGCATCGCATTAAAAATGCAAAGCTTGTAGAAATAAAACCTGGTCAGCAAATCAAAATGGGCTGCTTTACCGTAGATTTCTTTGCAGTAAACCACTCTATTCCAGGCGCTGTTGGCGCTTTTGTGCAAACACCCGCCGGTAACGTGCTTCACACGGGAGACTTTAAGCTTGATCAATCCCCGGTTGACGGCGTGCGCACCGACTTCGCTGCCCTTGCACGTTTCTCACAAATGGGCGTTGATTTACTTATGAGCGACTCAACGAATGCCGATACGCAATCGTTCACGCGCTCGGAAAGCGAAGTAGGCAAAACACTTGAAGACCTTATTCGCCATGCGGAAGGCCGCGTAATTGTTGCCGCCTTTGCAAGTCATATCCATCGTATCCAACAAGTTTGCGATGCCGCCATTAAAAACGGCAGAAAAGTGGTGGTTACCGGGCGTTCTATGGTGCAAAACACCGATATCGCGCGCCGGCTGGGCTACCTGCAAATTTCCGACGAGAACTTGATAGATGCCTACGACTTAAAAAGCATGCCAACCGATAAAGTGGTTATTCTTTGCACCGGCAGCCAGGGTGAACCTCTTTCTGCTCTTGCGCGCATTTCAAATTCCGAGCACAAAACCATCTCTATTGAGCAGGGCGATACCGTTATTATTTCCGCAACGCCGGTTCCCGGTAATGAAAAAGCCGTAACGCGCATTATCAATAATTTATCTCGCGTGGGCGTTGATGTTTACGACAAATCAAAAGCGCTTGTGCACGTTTCAGGGCATGCTGGCCCCGAAGAGCTTAAAATCATTCTTTCCATGGTTTCTCCCAAGTACTTTATGCCTGTTCATGGCGAAGCCACGCATTTGCGTGCCCATTCAAAACTTGCACAAGTGGTAGGCATTCCCGCGCAAAACATTTTCATTTTGGAGAATGGTGAAACGCTTGAACTTACCAGTAAGGGAGTAAAGCGTGGAGAATCGGTTCCCAGCGGCATTGTGTATGTTGACGGTCTTACCGTTGGTGACACGTCAGACGCCGTATTGGAAGAACGCGCACAGTTGCAAACAAAAGGCTTCGCGTGTGTAGCGGCAGCCGTAAGCTTCAGAAAAGCAAGCCTTGCAAGTGAAGTTCAAATTACTATGCGCGGTATGACCGGCGGCGATGATATTTATTTGCAAGAAGAAGCGCAAAAAGTAGTAACAAACGCCATAGGGAACGCTCTTGGGCGCGGCGTGAACAAAAAGGAACTCACGAAAATTTGCAAAGATTCCCTTTTGTCTATTCTGTGGGAACGCGCAAAGCAACGCCCCATGGTTGTTATTAACATTTTGGATGTATAAGTTATAATAAGGGGTGCTCTAGCGCGGGTGTGTTTTGTTATCCATACGCCAAGGCAGCAGATGGTTCAAAAAACATTCCGCCGGGCACCGTATCTCTTTAAACGTACTATAAATGAAGCAAAAAAAGGAGATTGACTTGGCACGTTCTGGTCAGCCTCAGTCAAAGAGGCGTAATACCTCTACCAATAAAGCGAAAAAATCCGATAAACGTCGGTTGAGTTCTTCTGCGTCTGAATCCGGGTTTTTAGATTACGAAGCAAAAAGAAGCATTTTAGGCATAGCTATTATTGTGTTTGCCATCATTTTGTTGGTTGCCTCTATTCTTCCTTCCAATGCGGTTGTTACTTCGTTTGTTTCCCATGCGCTTCATTTAACGTTTGGCATTGGGTGCTATGTTTTCCCCTTGTTCATGGCAGCTATTGGCTTAAGTTTCATGATTCAATGGGAACGCGAGCATGTTTCAAGTCGCGCCGCTTTGGGATTGCTCCTTATTTTTATTGCAATTCTTACGATACTTTCGCTTTTTAGCCCTAAAACAAGCATTTATGG
>CAVDDP010000290.1:0-2570 GCA_963607695.1 Hallerella sp. | reverse complement strand
GTAGTAAGAGATTATGTTGACCTTGCTTTATTCTTTGTGCGGTATTCAATGGCATTGAATGAGAATGCTGCTGAAGAGTTAATTAATGCTGTTGGTTTAACGTATAAAGCGGGTGTTGTGCTAGGAAACCTTGAGCTTCTTTTTGGTAAAGATGCACGTTTTGGTTGCTTGTCTAATGTAGAAAGCAAGCCGAGTGCTTGGAATGAAAGTATTATCAAAAGAATAACAAGTGAAGTGAAAGCTAAGCAATCTGCAATACAAGGGTTCAGGAAAAGCCTTGATAAAATTGCACTACCTGCGTTCATGTCAGACAATAAACTTGTCTGTGAAGCAAAATACAACAGTAATATTTATTTTTCTGTTTCCCCAAGTACTACAAAAACTGTTCTTCAGTGGTTTATTCCTGCCAAGGATTTTTCAGATACCACGCTGTATCAAGTTTCTTTTTATCCCTTGGATTATGACGAATCAACTTTTGCTTATCGAGTAGTTCTTGCTATCGTCGATGAAAAACCCTGCGCTTTTATAAGAGCGAGTAATCGATTGTTTCAAGAAGGGGCGATACGTAAGCTTGATGGGCGTTCTTTGTCGGTAAATATCCGCAAAACAAGTAAGGGGATACTTCAAATTGCGATAAATCTTGATAGGCGTAGTTCAGAGCTTCTTATGATGAAAGTAGCGAATAGAAAGCTTATTTTTTCAGCTGAAGTTTGCGATAAACAAAGTGGTGATGTGTATTGGAAGAGAAACCCTAGTTCTACCTTTATTCTGGAAGATGTGCGCATAGGACAGGTTTTCCAATTATTATCATTCGGGCGTATTTTCGCGCTCCAGAGCAAAAGTGGTGTGATTAGTGTAGGTTTTGAAGATTCCTTTCTGGCGTGTTTATTTTTAGAGGCGTTTCCTTGTGTGCAAGAAGGAGTATGCGCTGATGCAAACTCTGTTTTATCTGTTTGGACAACGGGAAGTAATGGCAGTTATGAAGTACATACTTCGTCTGGTTATATAAGTGGCAAGCTTGATGCTAATAATGCTTTGCGTATTGTTGCGCAGATAATAACCGATAACGCTTTGATGCTTGCAAAAGGCAATGTGCTTGCATGTCATGCGGCATCTGTTAGGCTTGATAACGGGCAGGTGGTGATGCTTCTAGGTTCTTCAGGTTCAGGAAAAACAAGCCTAGCAGTAGCACTTTCTCATTTAGAGAAATTGGCTCTTATGAGCGATGAGTGCACTTTGGTTAACATCGATACAGCTGAAGCATGGTGCGAGGATTTGCCTTTTCTTATAAAAGAGGTCAATTGCGATATTCTTGAACTGCTTGCAAGTATACCTGCAATGCGCGTGGCTGGTGGGGCTCATGGGAGTGCGCGCTACTATGCAAGGAAATATGTTGGCGGAGATAAAAATACAGTAATTCCAGGCAGATTAGTATGTATCATTTTTCCTGAATATAGCACCTTATCTGAAACGAATTTTTATAGTATTCCTTTTTCGGGTTTAGTAGAGAGTTTGCTTACTTCCGTGCAAGGTGAGGGTTCGCCCTCTGTGATACTTAGAATGTTTATCAAAATGATATCGGGGTTTAAGATTCCCCTTATTGGTTTGAAATATGGAAATGTTCAAGATGCTGCAAAAGATGTACGCGACTTTCTACAGAAAGGTCATTGCCATGCAAATTAAACTTACCGAAGGTACGACTCTTGAAAATGTAGATGGCACTTCAGTTTTTATGGATTTACAAGGAAATATCGCTGTTTTAAACGCTACCGCATCTGCAATGGTAAGAGAAACTTTAGAACACGGCGAAGACGCCAAGGATGTTCTTCTTGAACGCTATGACATTGATTGCGCTACGCTTTCTACTGAGATGGCTAAAACCTTGCATGAGCTTGAAAGCTACGGCATGATTGAGATTATTTGAAATGGATAAAGACCTTGCCATACCGCTTAAGGCGGCTTTAAAAGAAAAGGGTGTTCTTGAAATCAAACTGCGCGGCCATTGTATGGAGCCGCTTCTTTATGAAGGCGATAGGGCACATATTGTTCCAGCAGATAATTTTCAAATAGGAAATCTTGTGCTTGTGCTTCTGAGTAATAATTTGTTTGCACTTCATCGGGTAGTGGGGGTTTGCAAAAAGGGGATTATCGCAAAAGGTGACTACTCTGGAACTTCAGAGGAAGTTTCTTTAAGTAAGGTTGTTGGAACTGCATTGGACTTTTCGCTAGCAGGAGGTGCGTGGGTAAAAGACCCTCGAAGCAATGTTGAACTGGCTCATTTAGCTTCACTTTCTGCTTCATTAGTTCACAACCCTGCAAATCGTAATGTTCGTGAGTTAATTTGGAAAGCAAATGAAGCTACACGGCAATTAATGTTGAGTTGTGCTTCTTTATAAGCTTTTAAGCCAAACGTTTGGCTTATGTTGTTGGAAAATCACCCTGAAATTCACTGGGATTGACGATATTGTGTACTACACGGGAATGAAAAGGCTGCACTGTTACATTTACTACTACAGTGGTGCGTTTAAGTTTTCAATCAACCCACTTTTATAACATGCTAAAAGTAGTGT
>CAVDDP010000289.1:0-2585 GCA_963607695.1 Hallerella sp. | reverse complement strand
GTATAAGCGATAGCACCACGAAAATCGAGCTCAGCACCGTGAGCGAACACCCTTTGCCGCCATGCCCTTCAATTAAATTATTTTTTTGAAGATCCAATAACGCAAACGGTGGTGCCGCAGTCGGGGCACTTGCCTTTGGTGATAGGTTTGCCATTTTTGGTAAGGCTTTCTTTAGGATCAAGCATAACCTTCTTTGCCTTGCATTTTACGCAGTATCCTTCTTTTGCAGCCATGTTCATAACCTTTCTCGTAATGTGTTAAAACAGCTACTTATTGGTACGAAGCGTTTCTCTTCGCAGCCTCTTTTGTTAGCGGGTCATGCAGCGCAATAGCCCCCGCCACCTTGACCTCTTAGAGTTACGCTAAATCCCCTTGATAATCTCTACCACAAAGTTGGCGTTCTCTTCCAAAATTGCAGGGTCTATGTTGTCAAGCGTATCATCGGCCTGAGCGTAATACGCTGGCTTTATGTCTTCCATGCCCACAAGATGCATTGCCTGCAGGCCTTTGCGAAGTGCTGTTGACGCCGCGCTTTCGCCCCACAGAATGGATGCCTTTTCCACTGCCACTCCTGTTAGTTGCGAGGCGCGCTTCGCATAGCGACGCATGCGCGAAGAAGTGGTAACGGGCTTTAAGGCGCCTTCCTTTTCCACAATGCTTAACGTGCCAGCGCCCAGCGAGTCAAGCTCAATGATAATGGCACCGCGCAGCTCTTGGCGGTGAGCCTCTATGAACTCTTCCATGCCTGCGTGACAATCAGTTTCTGCACCTAAAGCAACATACCACACCTCGGTGTTAATACCCCCGGCGCGGAAATCTTCGATTTGCTGCTGGTAGCTATCTAAGGCGCTATCGGCAAAGGCAGAGGCCGCTTGGTCGGTGCTTGCACCCGGCGCTTCGTATTTCGTGGCAATAAGCTCAAGAACACGCGCGTACTCTTGATTTTCAGACTGACGCTCACTTAGAGCGCTTTGGTTGTCATCGGAATAATTGGCATCTTCGCCCTGATCATTATATGAGTCAGCGTAGGCTTGGTCGTAGTCGTCGTATTGCTGGTCTGGCGCGTACTGGCTGTAGTCGTCGTACGAGATGCTTGGCTCCTGAAAGCCACCTACCTCGCGCGTGCTATACGCCGGGAATTCAGAATTATTGGTCTCTTCTTCCTCATAATCGGCCACTTCTTCCTGTTCGCCCTTTTTATGAGGAAGAGCACCGCGTACCTTAGAGGCAACGCCCGCAGCACCGCTTGCCAAGTTGGAGAGCTTGCCCGAGAAAGCGCCACCGTTCCAGGTTTCGTCTTCGTCTTTAAAGAAGGTAGAGAAGTCGTTGGTGTCGTCGGGGTTTCCAAAGGCGCTATCATCAAGGTCACGGGCGTCGTAGGTTTTGTTGAAGTCGTAATTGTCGCCCTCATCTGCGTTGTAGTTATCGCTGTAATCGTAGTTGTCAGTATAGGTATCGTTATAGGTGTTGGCGTAGTTGTCATCGTAATCGCCGGCGTAGGCGCCCTCATCTGAGCCGTAGCCATAATCGTCGTCGTAGAACTCTTCTTCACTGCTCCACTCATACGACGCAGCTTCTTCTTCTTTCTTTTTACGGCCGAACAGCTTACCGAAGAAACCAAAGCGGTGCTTTTTGGGCATGTCAACGTATTCCGGGCCCGCATACGCACCGGTATCGGTGTAGTTTTCCTCAAAGCCAGAATCATCAACGTCGTCCACGAAAAGGTCTTCTTCGCTTTCTGCTTCAAGCGCCAAAGCTTCGGTTACCGGGGTAAACGATCCCGTTGCCCCCGCGCTGGGAGCAAACGCCTGAGTAGCCGCAAGTGGTTCAAGTGCACCTGAAAGCGAAGGGATGCTGTTGCGTAAATCAACAGGCGAAGCGGTGTTCTCATCGATAGAAGGCAAACCTGAAAGTGCATTTTTCATGGCAAGAGCAGCATTGGTGGCTGCCGCAACATTGGTGGTATTTTCCGTTGCTTGCTCTGCCTCGGCCAACGGAGCGCGCTGATGCTGAACATCCACCACAGGCAGTGTTCCCGTTACACTTAAATCAGGAAGAACCAGCGGCTGGTGCGCCTGCTGCATTTGGGCAGGTTGAATAGCAACGGTTTCTCCGGCATTTGCTCCCACAGCTGCCGCCATGAAGTAATCCATGGGAATAGCCTCAAGCTGGGCTTGGGCAGCAGGCGCAGGGGCTGCGTTGGGTGCGGGTTCAGATGCAGGCGCTGCAGTAGGTGCAGGCGTTGCAGTAGGTGCAGGCGCTGCAGTAGGTGCAGGCGTTGCGGCGATTTCAGGTATGGCTGCAACGGGCTGAACAACTGCAGGTGCAGGCGCATCGGCGGGTACAGCGGCTTCAGGCGCGGATGCTGCTGCTTCGAGTGCAGCCGATACGGAGGGTACCCCCGCCAGGTTGGGCACCGCACTTGGCGCCATATTGGCAGGAAGAGTGTCAACGCTGGCAACAGGCTCTTGTTCAGATACAGCAAGCTGTTGTGCCTTTTGTACTTGCGGTTGCATTGTGGGTTCATAAGCAGCGTTTTTAGCAGCAGGCTCAAAAGAAGCTGCAGGCATTTGTTCAGGCATAGG
>CAVDDP010000288.1:0-2595 GCA_963607695.1 Hallerella sp. | reverse complement strand
TCAACGTGGTCTTTGTTGGGAATGATAATAGAAACAAGCGGGTTGCTTTCAGGAACTTCATAACGTACCTGATAGCTTGCTTGTCCATCACCGGTAGCCTCTACCCGCGCACGCACGCCCAGTCGATCTAAGTGATTTTGCACCGCAAGAACGCCCGCGCGAACGGCATACGGTTTTGCCGCAGCGCTTCCCGACGTTGAATTTTCGCTCATGCGCCAGTGATACAAAATGCGCGAAACGTGATGCACGTAACGGGCGCGCTCTACCGCTTGAAGGGTCAGGTTATGATCCTGGGCGCCGTCAAATTCTGGCGTGTTCGGTTCAAGCTGGTCAAGCAGCGTTTTTCGTATGCACAGCAGGTGGCAGATGTAGTTATTGGAGCGCAGCAAATCCAGGTTGAAATCTGTCTTAAACGTGGGAGTGCAAACCGCTCCTGTTTCATCAAGTTTATCTTCATCGCAATAAAGCACATCGGTTGCGGGGTGCTCGTTTATAGCCCGTGCGTATTCAAAAAGCGCATCGGGTTCAAGCGTGTCATCGTGGTCAAGAAAACAAATAAAATCGCCTTTTGCCTGTTCTATGCCCGCGTTGGTGTTCAGCGATATTCCCCCATTGCGTTCGAGTTTTACCAGGCGAAAACGCTTGTCTTTTTTGCAGACCTTCACAACGCGCTTGGTAAGTATTGTGTCCTTAGGCGAAGCATTCACCAAAATGCATTCCCAGTTAACGTATGTTTGCGCAGCAACAGAGGCTGCCATTTCTTCAAAGAATTGAAGCGGCGTTTTATAGAGCGGCACAATAATGCTAAACACGGGCATGGCGGGAAACGTAATGCCGCGCTGGCGTGCTGCTTCGCATTCCTTTATCTTATGCTCGTTGAACCATTGCGTGTAATACGGGTCGCTCCCTGCGGTGCGGTACAACCACGTGTCCATGCTTTGCACAAGGGCTTCCCATTCCTGCCGCGTTAGGTGCTTATGCACAATGTTTTGCGGGTGGCGTTTGTTGTACGCCACCATGAACATATCTTCCATGTTCCACGGTATTGCAACCGATACATTCACCAGCGTTGCACAATCGCTTGCATATTCTGCCAGCTCAAGTTCGCTTTCTCCCATGAAAATGAAGGTATTAGCAACCGGCTCTAAATTATTATCCAGCACTTTGAAGCACAAGTCTTTCGCCGTGGTATTTTGAATGCGTATGGAAAAGTGACCCTGGATGTGCGTTGGCCGTGGCGTAAGGTCAAGTACGGTAATTTCGCCCAGCACGCTTTGTGCGGAATTATCCTCAAGCAACGCACGGCTAAAACGGCGCGCAAAAAGCGGCTTGCTTGCATGCGTGCGCTTATCAACAATGTGGCGTAACTTTGCTCGCACGCCACCCAACTGTTTCACTTTGCTGTTCATAAAAACCCTTATTGCTCAAATGACCTAACCAAATGACCTGCGCAAATGACCTAACCAAGTAGCCTAATCAAGTAGCCTACGCAAATGTCAACGCAAAGAGCCGCAGCTCTGTCACATCTGCGCCTTATGTGGCTGGGGCGCTAAAGGAAACACAAAAGAGCATGTTGCTTCCTTCCTTAAAAACCAAAACAAGCGCCCAGGCACCTTCTGCTTATTGTCTGCCACTTTTCTTGAGATTCACCAAACAACAAGCAACTTTCACAGCATTTACTTTACAATTACCCTTACAAACGCCCGCTCTTTACGGAAAGCTGCACCGAACACATGCTGCCAGAAAATACACAGCCAGACATAAGCATCATTGTTCCTGTTTACAACGTTAGTGCTTATTTGCAGCGCGCCGTGGATTCACTACTTGCGCAGAGCTTTAGCAATTTTGAGCTTTTTCTGATTGACGATGGAAGCACCGATGACAGCGGCAAACTTTGCGACAAACTTGCGCTTGCGGATGAGCGTATTCGCGTGATACATCAGGAAAACACTGGTGCGGCAGGAGCGCGAAATGCTGCTCTTACCCAGGCGCAAGGCCAGTTTGTCTATTTCATGGATGCCGATGACTGGTGTGAACCAGAAATGCTTGAAGCAATGTTTACCTTTGCGCAGCAAAATGCGCTTGACCTGGTGGTAACAGGATTTTTTATTGACACGTATTACGCAGAAGATAAGTTTTACCAAGAGCTACATACGGCACCCCCTTGCGTCTATGAATCCCAGCAGCATTTCCGCGCGCATGCTCATGAGCTTTTTGACGCGCAGCTGCTTTATGCTCCCTGGAACAAACTTTATCGGCGCTCTTATTTGGTAGAGCACAACATTGTGTTCCCCGCCACGTTTTGGGACGATTTGCCTTTTAACCTTGATGTTATTCGAAACATTAAGCACGTAGGTTGCGTGGATGGGCATTTTTATCATTATGTACGGGCGCGTGCCGAAAGCGAAAACACAAAATATCGCCCCGCCATGTATAACAAACGCGAAGAGGAACACCGCTGGCTTCACGAGCTTTATGCTCAGTGGAACATGAACACCCCTGAGACCGAAGAGTTTTTGGCGCGGCGTTATGCAGAGCGCCTGGTGGGGTGCATAGAAAACATCACCAACAAAAGTTGTACGCTTTCGGAAGAAG
>CAVDDP010000287.1:0-2610 GCA_963607695.1 Hallerella sp. | reverse complement strand
CACGTGCACCAGCGCCTTCCCCTTCCGCCGCCTTCTCATACGCCTCCAAAAGGGCGCTAATCTTTTCCAGCGGAAACGCCGTTTCAATCACGGGAAGAATGCGATAACGGTCGTTCGCGCCGCGCACCAACTCCAGGTAACGGTTCTTGCGCATGTACTCAATGGCGCTGTCGATGGTTTTGCCCGAGGTCACATGATTCACAATGCCATCCGAAAAAAGCCTGCTCAAATGCTCGCGCATGTCGCTGCCATCCACCCAGGCATTTTGCGCGCCGCCAGAAATCTGGCTCAAATACTGCTGGCGCAAAAACACAATCAAAAGCGACTGTATCTCGGTAAGCTCATGCTCGCGCTTGAGCTTGGGAAACTCGCTACTGGGCGCCTCAACCGGCAAACAATACGCAATGCTGTTGCGCTCGTCCACAAAAAGCTCCAAAAACAAATCGTTCAGCGCACTTTTGATGCTCTGCTTATACTCAATCAAATACGACCAGCCCTCGGCATTGCGCTCGTCGCTAATGTATGAGTTGCGAAGCAAGCTCACCAGCACACGTCGTGCCTGTTCAGGCAAGGTTCCCTCATCACCGGGGAACAGCTCTGCCGGCTGGTTCTGCATTTGCTCTTCAGCTGAATTGTATTGCATGGGCATCTACTTATGCTCCTATCGCTTCATTTGAATAAGGGGAAGAGGAAGGCGCTGGCGCGTTCGCCGCACCCGCGGCAGCCGCACCCGCAGCACTTGCTGCAGCAGCACCCGCAGCAGCAGCACCTGCAGCGGCACCGCTTGCGCCAGTAGCGCCTGCGTCTTCGCCACGCACTACCATAATACGCGGAGCAAGCCAGTGCCTTTCCGTGCCATCCACACCAAAGCATTCGTACACATCGGGCTCGGCGCCACTCATGTCAAGATTGTTGCTTGCCGCATAACGAATAAGCCCCAGCACTTCTACATCGCGGCGCAGCTCTTCATCCAAACACGCAAACAATGTTGCGGCAGGCAGCGCTTCGCCCGGCTCAAGCAAATCCTCAAAAGCAGCAACAACCTGTGCTGTAAACGGGCCGCCCAACTTACGCAGGCGATCCAGATCAACCGCGGGCGCTTCCCCTTCGTATTCAGTGAGCGCAGGGGGCGGCTCATGGGTATCGGGGCCTTTCAATTTGCGCTGCAAGCACTCAAGCTCTACCTGGGGTAACGGGTCGGTCATAAGAGATTTCCCCTTGCCCGCCGTACCGTTTGTCATAGCGCGTTCCCACATAAGGGAATCAAGGCGTTTAAGCATTCTGTTCATGGCACGGTAGCGCGACATGTCATAGCTGCCAATAGCATTGCTAATAGTGCGCGAGCAGCGGCTTCGCAGGTCAAAGATGCCAACCATACCATCCGACACCGCTTCCCACGACGAGCGGATGTTGTACTTTTTCCCTACATCAGTGCCTGCCACGTACTCTGAGCTTGCAATATTTCGCACCATTTGGTGCATGTCGGCGTCAAAACGATTGTCGGCAAACATGGCAACAGCACCATTGTAAAGCTGACCGCTGTCGGTGCCATTAAATAGTGCCTCGGCATGGTCAAGATATTCCGCAATAACTTCTCCATGTGGGCGCTCATCAGCACGAAATTCATCAATAAGGTCATCGCGCTCGCGGCCAAGTTGCTCTTCAATCTGGCGCATATCGCCTGGTACCTGGCGCAAAAGGTCAACCACATTCATCAGGCGCGCCTGAACTTCTTCGGGCGTAAGCTCCACCACACCGCCGTTTTCGTCAAAACGCGCAAGCGCCTCTTGCGCCGCGGCAAGGTCTGCCTCAAGTTGCGCGCGCCGCGCTGCAGGGTCTCCGCTTACCAGGGTTGCCATCTTGGTAATTTCATGGGCAATGGTTTCAATACGCGGGCTGCTTAGCACCACTTCGTGCGAGCCCATGCGGTCAACAGCATCAAGAGCAGCAATGGTCGTGGAGCGCAAACGATACTCGGTGCCGCCATCGTCCAGCTCAAATTTTTCCAGAAGGCGCAGATCATTCATCCAGCGGTCTGCGCATAATTCGCGCCCGCTACCTGCGGGAACATCGTATTCTGCAGCACGTAGCTCTTCAAGCATGGTATCTATCGCCGCATGAAGCGCCTCGGTTCGTACCGGCTTTGATCTATCGGGGAACACAGCGTTTAGCAGGGCAACGTATACTTGGGAATATCTGCTTCGCAAAAGCGACCACGCGTCACCCGCATAGGCCTCTTCCAGTTTGCCGTATTCCTCAAAAATATCGGCCATGACCTGCCTTTCCGCATTAAAGATTTTTCGCACACTGCAGTCAAATACAGCAGCTGCTATGACAAAGTATTATACCCTTTGATACGATTTTTGTTACAGCAAGGCATAGTAATTAAATCACAGCAAAAACAGCAAAAGATTTAAGGCAACTACCCCACCGCTCGACAGACCATCTGAGCATGCCCCAAGCGAGCTCCACACTATACTTTTATTAACCGCATTTTTAGCCGTTGGATTTTTAGGCGTTTGGCTTGACCGTAAACTTGGGAAAAGATAAGTACAATTACCGCAGCTCAACGTGCTCTGCGCGTCAATGGTGAGCTTGCATAACGGCGGC
>CAVDDP010000286.1:0-2611 GCA_963607695.1 Hallerella sp. | reverse complement strand
GGGCAATGCGTGAATACCACCGATTCAGCCGTGCGCTTAACACATATTCCCACCGGCATTGTGGTTACGTGCCAAGACCAAAAATCACAATTGCAAAACAAGGAAGCGGCGTTTCGCGTGCTGCGCGCTAAATTATATGAGCTTGAAAAAGAAAAACGGCAGGCGGAAGTTGATGAATTACGTGGTGATGTGCGCCATATAGATTTTGGTAGTCAAATTCGCAACTATGTGCTGTATCCTTATCAGTTGGTAAAAGATGTTCGAAGTGGTGTAGAAACAGCAAACGTGGACGCTGTTTTAGATGGCGATTTAGATGAGTTTGTCATGGGATATCATAAGTGGAGGGTTTCGCAATGACGGAAACAACAAAGGTAGCAGCGAAAACAGTAACAGAGCTTAAGCTTTGTGCCAATGAAATGCGCAAAGATATAGTGGCAATGATTGCGCAAGCGGGAAGTGGTCACCCGGGCGGCTCACTTTCTTGCGCCGACATTTTAACGGCGCTGTATTTTGGGGGCGTGCTTACCTACGATGCAGAAAACCCCCAGATGGAAGGCCGTGACCGCTTTGTTATGGCAAAAGGCCATGCGGCGCCTGCGCTTTATGCTGCGCTTGCGCACGCAGGGTATTTCCCCCGCGAAGAGCTTATGAGTTTGCGTAAGTTGGGAAGCCGCCTGCAAGGGCACCCCGATATGAATTTAGTGCCGGGGGTAGAAGTTTCCACCGGTTCGCTGGGGCAAGGCTTGTCGGTTTGCGCGGGCATGTGCTGTGGTTTACGCTTGCAAAACTCCAACGCCCATGTTTTCACCATTTTGGGCGACGGCGAAACGCAAGAAGGGCAGGTGTGGGAAGCTGCCATGTTTGCGGCTCATCAAAAGCTTGACCACCTGGTAGCCATTATCGATCACAACCACCTGCAAATTGATGGCAACATTGAAACGGTGTGCAGCCCCGAAGATTTATGCGCAAAGTTTGCCGCTTTTGGCTGGGATGTACATACGGTAGACGGGCATGATATTGCAGCGCTTATTGAAGTACTTTGCGCTGTTAAGGCAGACCATAGTGAAAAACCGCACGTAATTGTGGCAGAAACCATCAAAGGAAAAGGCGTTTCATTCATGGAAAATCAAGCGGGCTGGCACGGAAGTGCTCCGAATGCAGAACAAGCAGCCCAGGCATTAAAAGAACTTGAAGAAGCAGGCAAGGTGATTTGCAATGGTTAAATTAGCAAGCGCAGAACAAGCAGCTCAGAAAAAAGCAACGCGTGCCGCCTTTGGCGTAACACTCGCAGAACTTGCTGCCGAAGGAGTTCCTGTTGTTGCAGTAGATGCCGACCTCACGGGTTCTACCACCACGAAAAAATTCGCCCAAGCTGCTCCTGAAAATGCCAGCCGCCTTTTCAATTGCGGCATTGCAGAGCAAGACATGATTGATGTTGCTGCGGGGCTTTCCTTAACAGGAAATATTGCATTTACCGGCTCGTTTGCCGTTTTTGGCACAGGGCGCGTGTATGACCAGATTAGAAACACGGTGTGCTACAGCAATTTAAACGTAAAAATTGCGCCCACCCATGCAGGTATTTCCGTAGGCCCCGATGGCGGCACTCATCAAATGCTTGAAGACGTGGCGCTCATGCGTGTTCTTCCCAACATGAAAGTGCTTGTTCCTGCCGATTACGCAGCTGCGCGTGCGGCTTTGCGCCTGGCGGCACAAACGCCCGGGCCGGTGTATGTGCGCATGGGCCGCGCGAATGTGCCGTGCGTGTACGACAACAACGTTGAGCTTGAACTGGGGCGCGCTTATGTGCTGCGTGAAGGAACCGACGTTACGCTTATTGCAAACGGGGTGGAAATTCGCGAAGCACTTTTAGCGGCGAATACCTTGGCAGAGCAGGGAATTTCTGTGGAAGTTATCGACGCGTTTTGTGTAAAGCCCTTAGATGAACAAACCATTTTGGCATCGGTGAAAAAGACGGGCTGTGTTGTTGTTGCTGAAGAACATTCCCAATACGGCGGCTTGTGCAGTGCTGTTTCAGAGCTTCTTGCGCAAAAGTACCCCGCGCCGTGCGAGTTTGTGGCTATGAAAGACCGCTTTGGTAAATCCGGCGAATTTGAAGAACTTATGGCGTATTTCAAGCTAGATGCGGCTGCCATTGTTGAAGCTGTGAAGAATGTAACCTTGTGCCGCTAGTCTGCTAGAATGGCGTATTGTCTCAGAGAACATGACATGAACGGAGCATCCTGTGACAGATAATCAAAATGTTGGCCAGAGCACTGGTCAGATTCGGCAAGTTCGTGCATCGCACGCGCGCCCTGCTCGCGCAATGGCGCAGCGCAAGCCCGATTTAACTTCAACGCTTCCCACCTTAGAGGCACAAAGTGCACCCCAGCGGCAGGGAAGCCCGGTTATTGTTTTTGACCACGTAACAAAGATTTATCCTGCTCAACCGAACAAGCCCGCCCTTGAAAACGTGAGCTTGGAAATTTATGCAGGCGAATTTTTGTTCCTGGTAGGTCATTCCGGGTCAGGTAAATCAACCTTTATCAAAACTATTACGCGTGAGGTTAAACCAACGCAAGGACACATCTACATTGCCAATGAAGATTTAGCT
>CAVDDP010000285.1:0-2611 GCA_963607695.1 Hallerella sp. | reverse complement strand
GCCTCGGGTGCAGCAAGCGGGCAAGCCGCGTAATTCATAAGGTACTTTGCGTTTGCGCACTGCCGGGAAGCCTGGCGGTGCGCTGCGCTGTTATACGAATGGAAGTTTTACACAAAGGAAGACACGTTTCATGGAACAGTATGTAACGGAAAACGATGTGCGGCGCATTGCGGAATACGCGCGCATTGGATTAACGGAAGATGAAGTTGCGCAGATGACGGTGGATTTAAACAACGTTATTGAAACGCTCAAACCCATTACGGAATACAACCTGGAAGGTGTGGAACCAACGTTTCACCCCATTGGAAGTTTGTCTAATGTTATGCGCGAAGACGTTGAAGGCGAAAGCTTTACCCAGGAGGTGGCGCTTTCCAACGCTCCTGCACAGCAAGACGGCTGCTTTTTGATTCCCTCTATTTTGGGTGAAGGGGGCGATTGCTAATGGCTTCCCCTTTTGCTTTGATGGACATTGCAACTTTGCAAGCAGGCTTGCGCGCTAAGGAGTTCAGCGCGCGCGACGTGGCGCAAGACGCGCTTTCCCGCGTGGAAGAAGTTGACACGCGCGTTCATGCATTCTTGGAAACCTGCCCTGAGCTGGCATTTAAGGCAGCCGATAGGGTAGATGCCGCCATAGCAGCGGGCGACTTATCGCGCGCCGGCATGTTGGCGGGTGTTCCCGTGGCGTTCAAAGACAACATGAACCTGGTGGGAACGCATACCACGTGCTCCAGCCGTATGTTGGAAAACTACGTTTCTCCCTATACCGCAACTTGTGTCGCCCGTGTGATTGACCAAGGCGGTATTCCGCTAGGCAAGCTGAACATGGACGAATTTGCGTTTGGCTCTTCAACAGAAACAAGCGCGTTTGGTCCAACGCACAATCCGTGGGACTTAGAGCGCGTGCCGGGTGGTTCATCGGGCGGCTCTGCGGCTGCGGTGGCAGCGGGCATGTGCACCGTGACGTTAGGGTCCGATACCGGCGGCTCCATTCGCCAGCCTGGCAGTTTTTGCGGCGTTGTGGCGGTAAAGCCCACATATGGCATGGTTTCTCGCTACGGTGTGGTGGCATTTGGTAGCTCGCTTGACCAGGTGGGACCTTTCACGCGCACGGTGCGCGATGCGGCGCTTTCGCTGAACGCGCTTTCCGGCCGTGACGTTTTGGATTGCACCAGCCAGCACGTTACCACTGATTTTACGAGTGTGCTTGATACAGGTATTGCCGGTTGCCGTATTGGCGTTGTGCGCGAATTCATGGAGGCAGATGGCCTTACCGCAGAAGTAAAAGAGAAGGTTGAAGAGGCACTTTCCCAGCTTGAAGCAGCGGGTGCCCAACTGGTGGAAGTTGAACTCCCGAATGTCCATGCGGCAATTTCTGCTTATTATGTGCTAGGGCCCTGTGAAGCATTTTCTAACCTGGCGCGCTTTGACTCGGTGCGCTACGGCTATTGCGACCCTGGTCACGCCGATTTGGGCGGCCAGTACGAGGCAAGCCGCTCCGGTGGCTTTGGCGCGGAAGCACGCCGCCGCATTATGCTGGGAAGCTACCTTCTTTCTTCCGGCACTTATGACAAGTATTACTACCCGGCTCAGCAGGTGCGCACGCTTATCACGCAAGATTACGAGCGCGCGTTTGAGCAGGTAGATTGCATAGTTGCGCCGGCTGCCCCGCGTACCGCTTTTAAGTTTGGCGAAATTACCGACCCCACCAGTATGTATCTTTCCGACATGTACACCATTTCCATTAACATTGCGGGCAATGGCGGCATGAGCATGCCCATTGGCCTGGGCGCGCAAACAAACTTGCCGGTGGGCGCACAGATAATTTCGCCTGCATTTAAGGATGAAAATATGATTCGCGTTGCAGCAGAGCTTGAGCGCATATACGGAAGTGCCCCGGTGGCGCCTGAATTTGCAGGTGTGGCTACTGCAGGCGCGAATGTTGCAGGTGCGGGAGCTTCCCCTGATTCTTCCCCTGCTGCAAGCGCTTTGGAAGGGGGTGCATGCTAAATGAAAAAGCTCGAAGAAGTTTTGAAAGATTGGGAAGCCGTTATTGGCCTGGAAATTCATGCGGAGTTAACCACGCTTACC
Organism: Hallerella sp.; assembly: GCA_963607695.1. Classification (GTDB taxonomy): domain Bacteria; phylum Actinomycetota; class Coriobacteriia; order Coriobacteriales; family Eggerthellaceae; genus CAKUOV01. The sequence continues at coordinate 523 of CAVDDP010000285.1, read as the reverse complement.
ACCAAGATGTTCTGTGGGTGCAAGTTGGAATTTGGCGCGGCGCCCAACACGCACACCTGCCCCGTTTGCCTGGGGTTGCCTGGCGCGTTGCCGGTGCCCAATAAAGCTGCCATTGAGAGCATTGTTTTGGCTGGTCTTGCCACGAATTGCGACATTGAGAAACACTCCATGTTCTATCGCAAGAACTACATGTACCCCGATATGGCCAAAAACTTTCAAACCACACAAGGCCCCGTTGCGTTTTGTATGCGCGGGCATCTGGATTTGGCGGTTGACGGCCCGGCGGCAAAAGAGCGCGCCGATTTGAATGGCCTTGAAGTGGGCGAAAGCCGCGGCAACATCACCAAAACGGAAGATGGCTATATTGCGCACGTGGGCATTACGCGTATTCATATGGAAGAAGACGCCGGCAAGATGGTGCACATTGGCGGTGGCGAAGGGCGCATTGCAGGTGCTACGCACTCGCTGGTAGATTACAACCGCGCGGGTACGCCGCTTATCGAGCTGGTAACCGAGCCTGAGC
>CAVDDP010000284.1:0-2624 GCA_963607695.1 Hallerella sp. | reverse complement strand
CTGCCAAGGCCATTTCCATTCCTTTAATATACAAGAAGCAATCAGAAAACAAGGGTGCGCTCGCGCAGGCAGCAGTCGCGCAGGCGGCAACCGTGCAGGCAGATGCGCCCGCACAGCCCGAAGCTGCGCAAACCGCACAGTCCGAAGCTGCACAAACCCAGGAAGCTCAGAAAGAAGGGGAAGCATAATGATAGAAGAACAAACTGCGGGCGTTGAGCTTAACGAAGAAAGCATGACCAGCGAAGAGCTGGCAGCGCTTATGGACAGCCGTGCGGGGTTCTACCGTTTCGCCAGTAACGCGCTGCTCCACGAGTTCACCGAAGAGCAAATTGCCCAGTTGAAAACCATGATTGTAAACGAAGAAGCATCGGAAGAAATGCTTAGCGCCTTCGCCAAAATAAAGCGCTACCTGGCTCATGCCGGTACCGACCCGCGCACCGATATGGCGGTGGACTACGCGCGCGTGTTTCTTTCTGCCGGCGTGTATAACGGCCTTACGGCGGAACCGTACGAATCGGTGTTTACCAGCGAAGACCAGCTGATGATGCAGGATGCCCGCGACGATGTGGTCAAAGTGTACCGCTCGCAAGGCATTGATGTAGACCCCGAGCTGCACATGCCCGAAGATCACCTTGGCCTGGAGCTTGATTTTATTGCTACGACAAGCGCGCGCTGTGCCCAGCTTATTCGCCAGGCCGATGAAGAGCAGGGCGATTACACTCAGGCGGCAGAAGTGGTGCGCGTTCAGCGCGACTTTATTACCAATCATATTCTTAATTGGATTGACGCTTTGATTGAAAAAGTTGACGAATTTGCGAAACTTCCCTTATATCCTGCTATTATGAGGATAATCAAAAATCAAGCGCAGCAAGATATTTGCTTTCTGGGGGAAGTTTACGAAGCACTTAAGTAGTTGCGCGAAGGTTGAATCGTCAAGGGGAGAGCGGCGGTTTGAAATTCGCATTAGACCATACACAAAAAGGTATGCAACCATTGGTGCCGGCGATAGCGTTAATGTCGCCGGCATTTTGGGTTGCATGGATAGAGCTTATTTATAGCGGCGAGATTCATTTTGGCGCAGTGGCGCCTACTTCGCTTCACATTATTAACAACTACACCATTTCCACCACCGCTTTAGGCATTATGCTGGTGATATATGGATGTTTTCCCAAAAAAATTGAGCAGCTGCTCACCCATACCTGGGTGGTTCCTTTAGCGGGGCTTCTTGCGGGTGCGGTAACCTGGTGGAGCCTTGTTGCCCCCGGTGTGGTACCCACGCTTTTAACGGGCATTTTTACTTCGGTGCTGGTGGTGCGCTTTTCCATAGTTTTTGCGCACGTGAACCCTAAAGCTTCGCTTATTTCTATCATATTGTCGCAGATGGTTGCCTCATTTGTGTACGGTTACGTTCTGGCGCTGCCATTTCGGTGGAAGCCATTGTTCTTGTGCCTTTTGCCGTTTATTTCGGCATGTTGCGCCATGTTTGGCGGCTTTAGTCTTTCCAAAGACGATCTTCAAAGCGACACCAGCATTACCAGCGGGTTTGTGCGCTTTGTTATTGCTATTGTGCTGTTTTCCATTGCCATAAATGTAGTGCGCGGGTATTTTCCTCTTACGGTGGAGGCCGACGCGTTTTCTACCGCACGCAGTAATTCATCGGTGCTGTTCTTCTTTGTGAAAATGCTGCTGGTGGGCTTTGTTGTTATGCTTCCCTTAAAGGCAAACTTGGGCAAGCTGTGTTACTACGGCTTTGTTGTTTTGGCCATTTGCACGTTGCCGCTTCCTATTTCTGGCTTGCAAAATGCCAGCACGCTTGAAACGTTTGGATGCATTAACGCCATGCTCAATATTGTGGTTTGGTCACTTTTTGCCGGCGTTTCTTACAAATCGGGACGTTCTGCTGTTCGCCTAACGGGCTGGGGCTGGGGTTTTATGTCGCTGGGCTCGGTTGTGGGCTGGCTTTTAGGTTGCTTGATTTACAACATTGGCCTGGGTGTTGAATACATGGCGGGCCTTGAGATTGTGCTTATTGCCGTTATGCTTTTGTCCTGCGTGTTCATTGCTACATGGCAGGTTGTTGACGCGATGTTTGACCCCTTTGACAAAGATGCCGATACGCCTATTGACCGCAGCCTTGCCGAGCGCGAAGAGCCGTTGCCGCTTGCTGCAGGTGGGGCGCCTGGTGCGAGTGAGGCGCTTGGTGCGAGTGGGGCGCCTGGCGTGGGTGAGGCGCCCGCCGCAAGTGGGGCGCCTGCCGCAAGTGGGGCGCCCGCCGAGCCCGCCGCGGCACATGCGTGCGAGACCTGCGAGCTATGCTCGAAAACTGCCCCGGCTGCTCAGGGCGCGCAGGATGGCCAGGGGGTTCGTGCTGGTCAGGGCGTTCTGGCTGGTCAGGCTGCCCAAGCCGCGCCAGCTGCTCAGAGCACCTTGCGCGCAAATCGTGAAAGTGGGGAAGGCACGCCGCGCAGCACGGCGCAGCCACCAGTGCAGCCAGCAGCGCTCGCATCCAATGAGCCCGGCCAAGCGCCACTACCGAACCAGTCTGCCCAAGCGGCAGCACCAGAGCAGGCAGGTCATGCGGTGGGTCGCTGGAAGCGTGCCGCCTTTGAGCTGGCCGAAGAGAA
>CAVDDP010000283.1:0-2627 GCA_963607695.1 Hallerella sp. | reverse complement strand
CCCGCGCAAGCGCCACACAAGCCGCTCCCCGCAAGCACCCACGCCTACAGCTTCCCGTTTGCCTGCTTCTTGCGATCCGTTGCAGAAAGCAAACGCTTGCGCATACGAATGCTTTGCGGCGTAATCTCAACAAGCTCGTCGTCTTGAATGTATTCCAGGGCTTCCTCAAGCGTAAACACCAAAGGTGGAGTAAGCTGAATGGCCTTGTCGGCCGTAGAAGAACGCTGGTTTCCCAGCTGCTTTGCTTTTTCCACGTTTACCACCATGTCGGCCTCATGAGCACTTTCGCCTACCAGCATGCCTTCGTAGCACGCGTCGCCCGGAGCAACAAACATGCGCCCGCGCTGTTGCAGCGTGTCAAGCGCATAAGCCACTGCTTTGCCGGTACTCATTGAAATCATGGAGCCGTTCTTGCGGCCACCCATTTCCCCGGTGTAGGGGCCATATTCAAAGAAGTGGTGGAAGAGCTGCGCTTCGCCATGCGTTGCATTCAGAATGCGGGTTTTCAAACCCATGGTGCCGCGCGATGGAATCTTAAACGTTAAGTGGGTCATGGCATCATCGGAAGACATGTCTTCCATAATGCCGCCCGCGTTGCCCATAACTTCAATGGCTTTTCCGGCGTAATCGTTCGGAACATCCACAGTGGCTTCTTCAATAGGCTCAAGCTTTGATCCGTCTTCAGCCGTTTTATACACCACTTGCGGGCGCCCAACCTGGAACTCAAAGCCTTCACGGCGCATGGTTTCCATCAAAACAGAAAGATGCAAAACGCCACGGCCGGCAACTTCCACACCTGACCCTTCCTCAAGGGGCGTAATGCGCATAGAAATGTTGCTTTCTTTCTCGCGCATAAGGCGCTCATTCAGCTGGCGCGCGCCTACAATGTCACCCTCGCGGCCAACCAAGGGGCTGGTAGAAGCCTCAAACACAACCGACATCGTGGGTTCTTCCACGGAAATAGGCGCCAGGCTCACGGGGTTTTCACGGTCGGTGATAATATCGCCAATGTCGGCATCTTCAATGCCAATAACAGCAACAATATCGCCCGCTTGCGCTTCCTTTACTTCCAGTTTGCCCAGGTTCTCAAAAACGTGAACTTTGCGCACCATGCCGTTGTAGCTTGTTTCGCCATTGTTCTTAACAACCAGAATTTGCTCTTTTTCGTGAAGGATGCCACTGTGCAGGCGCCCCACGCCAATGCGTCCCTCGTAGCTGCTGTGGTCAACCGTACAAATCTGCAGCGCCACCGGGCCTTCCAGGTCTACCTCGGGGCAGGGAATTTCCTTCAAAATGGTATCAAGCAACGGAATCATATCCATGTTGCCATCGTTGTAGTCGTAGCGCGAATAGCCATTTACTGCCGAGGCATAAATCACGGGGAAGTCAAGCTGCTCATCGCTTGCGCCAAGCTCCATCATAAGCTCAAACACCTTGTCAATGGCGGTGTCGGGGTCGGCATTGGGGCGGTCAATTTTGTTTACCACAACCACAATGCGCAGGTTGTTTGCCAACGCATGGCTTAACACAAAACGGGTTTGAGGCTTAGGGCCTTCATAGGCATCTACAATAAGCAGGGCGCCATCGGCCATGTTCAAAACGCGCTCAACTTCGCCACCAAAATCGGCATGCCCGGGCGTGTCAATAACATTGATTTTTACGCCCTTGTAATTGATGGCAATATTCTTTGAAAGAATGGTAATACCGCGCTCACGCTCTTGATCGTTGCTGTCAAGCACGCGGTCTTCCACCTGCTGGTTTGCACGAAAAACGTGCGCCGCCTTTAAAAGTTGGTCAACCAATGTTGTTTTTCCATGGTCAACGTGCGCAATAATTGCTACATTACGAATGTTTTCCTGTTTCACTCTGTACTCCATAAAACGATTACACTGATTCAAAAGCTAAACGTCTATAATACGCGCTTTAAGGGCAAACAGGTAAAACTAGAGAAAAAAACCAGACGATAGGACACACTATGAAACTTCTAATAGCATCTGACCTTCATGGAGCAGCGCACGCAACAGAGCTTTTAGTGAAACGCATTGAGGAAGAGCAACCCACAGGCATTTTGCTGTTGGGCGATTTGTTGTATCACGGGCCGCGCAATACGCTGCCGCTTGATTACGAAACAAAAAAGGTGGTTGAGCTGTTAACGCCTTACGAAGACCGCATTTTTGCCGTTAAGGGTAATTGTGATGCCGAAGTTGACAGCTGGATGTTCTCTTTCGATTTGGATAAGCCTTCCCTCACCCTTTTTGATGAAGAGGTAGGCGTGAGCATTTTTGCAACGCACGGGCACCACTACGGCATGAACCCCAACCAGCCGCAAGAGCTACAAGAACTGCCCGAACCCTGCGTTTTTTGCTCGGGACACACGCATATAAAGGTTTTGGAGAAGAAAGGTAACGTGATTTTTGTTAACCCGGGCAGTGTGGGTATTCCTAAAGACGACTGCGCCGGCTATGCGCTCTACGAAAACGGTACAGTTATCCTCAAAAAACTAGAATCAGGAGCGGAAATTTCAAAAATTTCTTTCAAATAGTTATTGTCATATAGTGGACAACGTCCTATACTGGAGAAGGTCTGAAACACAGGGAGCTGCATTTTTAATGCAGCTCTTTTTTTGC
>CAVDDP010000282.1:0-2649 GCA_963607695.1 Hallerella sp. | reverse complement strand
GTGAGAGCTTCCCCTTATACCATTTCTGCCAGCTCAAGCACTAAGCGTTCAGTCTTCTTCCAACCAAGGCACGGGTCGGTAATGGATTTTCCGTACACCCCTTCGCCAATTTTCTGGGCGCCATCTTCAATATACGATTCAATCATCAGGCCTTTGATAAGCGTTTTAAGCTTGGGGTTGTAAGCGCGGCTTTGCATAACCTCTTTTGCAATGCGAATTTGTTCAAGCGGCTTTTTCCCTGAATTTGCATGATTGGTATCCACGATAACGGCAGGGTTGGCAAGCCCCGATTTCTGATACAAATCGTTCACCTTAACCAGATCTTCGTAGTGGTAGTTGGGCAGGCTTTGGTTGTGCTTGTTGGCGTACCCGCGCAAAATGGCGTGAGCCAGCGGGTTGCCTTTGCTGGTGCATTCCCAACCGCGATAGATGAAGGTATGTGAGTTCTGAGCTGCGGTAATGGCGTTCATCATAACGCTAAAATCGCCCGCGGTGGGGTTTTTCATGCCCACGGGAATATCCAGCGCACTTGAAGTTAAGCGGTGGTCCTGATTTTCCACAGAACGCGCGCCCACCGCAACGTATCCCAGCAGGTCATCCAGGTATTTGTAATTATCGCAATACAGCATTTCGTCGGCGTAGATAAAACCCGCTTCAGAAATAGCGCGCATGTGCAAATCGCGAATGGTCATAATGCCTTTTAACATGTCAGGCTTTGCCTCGGGATCGGGCTGATGAAGCATTCCCTTATAGCCCAGCCCGGTGGTGCGCGGCTTATTCGTGTAAATACGCGGAATAAAGTACAGCTTGTCAGAAACTTTTTCTTCCAGCTTTGCCAGGCGATTCATGTAATCAAGTACGCTGTCTTCGTGGTCGGCCGAGCACGGGCCAATAATCAAAAGGAACCTGTTATCTTTTCCGGTAAAAATATTGGCAATTTCTGCACTGCGGCGCGCAAACGTTTCTTTGATAAGCGGCGTTGTGGGCATTTGCTCTTTGAGTTCGGCAGGAATCGTGAGTTTTCGGATAAAATCTGCGTTCATGGTTTTTCTTTCTTGGTAAGGGCTAATTTCTAAATACGTAATAGCTGGTAATATTTACTCTTTTTCAATAAAAAGTTCAACGCCTAAGCGGCTTAAACATTCAAAAAAGCAGGGGAAGCTTTTGCTTACGGCTTGCGCTCCCTCAATGGTGCCGCCAACCGCGCAGGCAAGAACTGCTAGTGCCATAACAATGCGGTGATCGTTGTGGCCACACAGCGTTTCGCGCGGGGCACAAAGGGTGCCAGGGTGCACCGTAATGGTATCTTCATCAGGGCTTATAGCAACGGAAATGCCAAACTTTGCCAGTTCTTGTGCCATGGCGTGCCCGCGATTGCTCTCTTTTAGGGCAAGGCGCGCGCAGTGGGTGAACACGGCGCCGTTGTTTGCGGCTGCAACCGCCATAAGCACCGGCCCTAAATCGGGGCAGTTCGCAAGGCTTATGGCGGGGAAGCTGGCGGGGAAGCTGGCGGGGAAGCTGGCGGGAGAAGAGGTAGGGGAAGCACTGGCGCTCGTGGGAGAAGGGGTAGGGTAAGTGCCCGCGAGTGTGGCTGCCGTGCTTGCGGGGGCAAGGGACGCACTGGTGTTTGCAGAGGAAGTGCCCGCAAGCAGGGGGAACAGCTCACGGTAAACACTATCTCCCTGCAAGCTGTCTTCCAAAAGGCCTGTTACTCGCACCTTGTTTTCGCCGTTTTCTTCCACATAATTAAGCGCCTCAAAGAAAGCAGCGTTTGAGTAGTCGCCCTCTACGCGCAGCGTGGTGTTATGGTAGCGTTGCCCACCCGGTACCGTAAGGGTTGTATCGTTTTCCCAGTTCACCTGAACGCCAAATGATGAAAGCGCCTGGATGGTCATATCAATGTAGGGGCGGCTTTCTACGGGCGGAATCAGCGTAATAGTACTTGTGCCCTGAAGCAACGGGAGCGCAAAAAGCAAACCGCTGATAAATTGGCTGCTAATGTTACCCGGAACTTCAAAGGCGCCTGCGCGAAGTGGCCCTTGTACCTGAATTCCCTGTTCATTCTGTGAAAAGTACAAGCCTTGTTCGCGGCATATATCCTGATAAACACCCATGGGGCGGCTTAAAAGCGTGGGGCTTCCCGTAAGCGAGAGTGGCTTATCAAAAAGCAAGCACAAGGGAACAAAAAAGCGCAGCGTGCTTCCGCATTCGCGGCAGGGCAAAACATCGTTTGCTTGAACAGCGCTTGAATCTATGCCATAGACCACGGTGGCGCTTTCTTGTTGGGTAATGCCTGCCCCTAAAACATTCAAGCAATCAATAGTTGCAAGAATATCCTGGCTGTTTTCAATGCCATGGATGATGCTTGGCTCAAGTTTGCTTGCAAGACCTGCGCAAATAAGCAGGCGGTGTGCCATACTTTTGGAAGGGGGAGCTTCCACACTTCCACGCGCTTTACTGGGGGAGATACTTACGCGCATGGGAAGGCGTCCTTTTGCTCTTCGCTTTGTGTATTGCCGGGCACTTCGCCTTGCTTTTCATCAGGCGCGTTGCCGAGCGTTTCACTGGGCACTTCGCCTAATGCTTCCCCTTGCTCTTCGCCAAACACTTCCCCTTGTTGTGCTTGTTTTTCCAGGTTAACCAGCACAT
>CAVDDP010000281.1:0-2651 GCA_963607695.1 Hallerella sp. | reverse complement strand
GAAAAATAAAGAAAGCCACCTTGAACAGGGGGCTTTCTTTTGGAGGGGAGGGGAAAGGAAAGAAAGTTGGTTGGTTTAGTTCTCCGAATCATCGGAAAGAAGCTCTTCAAGCGTTGCTTTATCAACTTCTAGGTAGCCCAGGGTCAAATACCCTAAACCCTGGTAAAACTTGGTGCGAGAAAACTTTTCCATATCGGCCTGCATCATGGGGAACCAGTTCAACAAATGGTCGTTCAGGAAGGTAAGCGATTTTTGCAATTGCACCACCGCTTCATCTTCATTCCCTTTTTGCAATGCTTCAATGGCACGATTGTTCAAGATTTGCATAAGCTCAAGCTCAACGGCAATGTGATCTTCGCCTTCGTTCCAGCGGCCGCGCTTCAGGTTGTTCTCGCGCAGCGTTTGCAACACTTCCGCACGTGCTTCTTGCATCATCAAGCGGCGCTCGGAAGTGTACACGCTCTCAAAGGGGTAGGCGGCAGAGTAGCCGTTTACGCCGTGGCCAATGAACGTGCGCACGTAATCAACGGCAAGCTCTAACACGGAGTTATCCCAGGCGCTGCGCAGGTACTCATACAAGTTGCGATACCCTTTATCAAGGTAAGAATTGCCTGTTGAAACGGGGAAACGCATGCCCTGCATTTCCTCAATTTCCTTCATGGTAACCTCTTTGCGGAAAAGGCGCGCAAGCATGCTGTATTGGCGGGTGCGCCCTTGCAAAAGCTCAATGATTTCGGCGTTTTCGCCCGTGTATTCTTGCGCCATAGCTTACGCCTCCTGTGCGTTCTGGGGGTTTTCGTTAGAGCTGCTTGCGGCGTTGTTTTCTGAATTTGCCGCGTACATTTGCTCGTACTCTTCTTCATCGGGGATAACAGCGCGAATACCAATGCGGTTCGCTTCGCGCATTTCCGCAAGCATTTTGGTGCCATCGGCGGTAAGCTGCCAGGCGTCATTCAGCCACACAATGGCATCGGTTTGCTCAAGCATGTCAATGAAGTGGCCGCCGTAGCGTTTAGGATGCTGGCAAATTTCAAAGTTTTCAACAAAGTCGTCAATCTCCTGGCGCGAGCGGGGCTGCTGCTCAATGAAATCAAGAACCTCCAGGTAAACGTCGTAGTATTTCGCATCGCGCTTGTACACCATGTTTCTGCAACGAAAACCGTTGGTCATTTCGTCAAAAACAGCCAGGCCATCTTCCGTGGTTGTCCAAATGGGGTCTACCTTTTCCTTAATTTCAAGGTATACCACGCCGTCCTCAACAACTTCGTGTTCTTCGGTTACTTCCGGAACTTCTACCGTTAAGCCACCAGCACGCTCAAGCATGCGGCAATACGTGGTTGAGTCAAAAACCGATTTGTTGAACTCTTGCTTTTCCTCCACAAACTTGCGCAACTCACTTGTTACAAGGCCGTCTTTGCACGCGCCCAGAATGCCCACAATTACGGTGCGGCGCGCCGGGTTGTGATCAATCAGCGCAAGAATTGCCTCTTTTGCGCTGCCCTGGCGCTCGGGGGTAAAGATTGACTCTTTGGACAAAAGAACTTCGGGGTCATTGCGAACGGTAGGATAATCAATGGTGTCGTAGGGATTATCGTCGTCCATTTCCTCTTGATTGATTTCTTCGTCGTTTACCTCTAAGGGGTCAAACTCTTCATCAAAATCAAGATCGTCATAAAGCGATTCTGCCACAGGGAACCTCCTTCATGGTTTAGGGGGAAGGCCACAAGCGCCCACCGTGTTTGAAAGATTCCCCTTCAAGGGCTCTTTTTCGGTGGCACAAACCCAACTCTGGTTTGCCGCGCAGCCTTTCTCTTTTCGTTGAAAAAAAGTATAGAAGCATGGGGCAAAAACCCGTACCACCCTGCGGCTCAACAATAGGATGATTATGAAAAGCCCTGTTAGCTCATATCATACGCTGCATATTATTTATACGAAACGCCTGATAGGGCGAAGTAAGGTTTTCAAAAAAACATGGCATCGGCAAGAATAATGCGCCGTGATAATGATACAATCACCGTGCGTTGCAAAAAGCGAAGCTTCTGCAGAAAGGAGCAAGCATGACGAAGAAATTCTCTGCAAAGAAAATTGCACTCGTTGTTGTTCTTGCCTGCATTTGCGCAGCTGTTGCCATTGTTCCCGCTTATGCTTACTACTATGCTCACAATGAAGAGCATGTTGAAGCAAGCAACCAGGGTGTAATGGAAGTTGTGTGCACGCTTGATGAAACCGCTGTAGGTGGCGGCATTCACACCGGAATTGTATTTGTTGCCGAAGGCGCAACCGCAAAAGATGCAATTGCCGAGGCTGTGATTAGCCCCTTAGCGGCAAATGAGCCAAGTGCCATTAAGGATCACTCAGCTCAGGCAACAAGCGAGTACTTAACGGGCAAAACATACACCGTAAACGTGTATGATGCTGCGTCGCAGAAGCCAGGAACGCAAACTACCAATGATGTGGCAAGCAAAGGTGGCGAGAGCACCACGCTTAACCGCTACGACCGGGTAGTAATTACGGTAAGCTAGTTATGCCGTAGGAAGGGCGCTCGGCCAGGCGCCCTTCATTTTCCTTGGTGGCTTTTTTAGAGGGAAGCCGCAGGAATAATTTAGGGATGCGCGTGAAGTAGTTGGGGAATTATTTCACACGCTCAAGGG
>CAVDDP010000280.1:0-2652 GCA_963607695.1 Hallerella sp. | reverse complement strand
GTGCTGGGGAAATCCCAGTGTTCTGCGCTGCTACCCCGGTTTCCCGCAAAGATGTCGCAATCTTTGCCAGTGTGTTGATTTTCTAAAAGTGCTGTATTTCGCCGATAGTTTCATTTTTGGTGGCATATTCTAGTGAAATCAAAAAAGACCTTGTGAAAACGTTGCAGGAAAGCGGTTTTTTGATGGCAGAGAACGCACATAAAGGAAAAGCTATTGCAATTGCGGCTATTGCGGCCGTTGTGGTAGTTGCGGCAATTGTTGCGGTTGTAGTAGTGAATAACTCGGGAAAACCAAACCAAGGGCTTACCGGTACTTATGATTTGTACGAAATTCAGGGCGACAACGGTTCCAGTCACGATGAAATTGCCAATTTAGAGAAGTCGGGCTTCACGCTTTTTATTAATTTGGACGAAGATCATACGTTTCACCTGATAATGGTAGGCATGGACAACGATGGCACCTGGGAGTGCACCGACGGCAAAAACATTACGTTTACCCCCAATCAGGAATCACTGGGCATGACTAACGCCACTATTGAAGATGGAAAAATAACCATGGACTTGCTGGGTGACCCCACCGTTTTCGCTAAAGGAAAAGACAAAAAAGTAGAAGATTATCTGTAATAGCTTTCACTCATTGCCACTAAATTCTATTTTTCGTTATATACAGCGAAGATCTTAAATTCCCATTAAAAAAGGCAGGAGGTTTGAATGCAAATCGAAACCATTAAATCTCTTCTTGATGCCAATAAAGTTAAATGGACAACGCATTGCTTAGAGCGTATGCAGGAAAAGGGTATTACTATTGCAGATGTAAGAAATTGCATTAGTAATGGCGAAATTATTGAGGACTATCCGAACGATTTTCCGCATCCGAGTTGTTTGATTTTTGGACATGCTGTTGACAACAAAATAATTCATGCAGTTGTAGGAGCCGATGAAGGCAGTTTATATGTTATAACTGTTTATGTTCCAAACCTTATTAAGTTCGAAGCGGATCTAAAAACAAGGAGGCGATAATCATGTGCATGTTCTGTAAATGTGATTCGGTAAAGCAAAGCACCACAACGCACGTTGTTAATTTTGAAGACTGCATTATTATCGTGAAAAATGTTCCGTGCGAAGAGTGTGAGCAGTGCGGGGAAAAGTATTATACAAATGAAGTTGCACAGAAGCTTGAGCAAATTGTGGCTGCAGCAAAACAGCTTGCGCAGGAGATTTCTGTTATGGATTACACCAAAGCAGCGTAGTTTGTTGAATTAAAAGCTTATCTCTAAAATTAGCTTGTAATATTGTCAAGTTAGAGGGCTGCACCTTTTGGTACAGCCCTTTTTATGGGGGCGGTATGGCTTTTGTTGAATTTGAAAACGTTTCCAAGATATATGAACTAGGCGAAGTTAAAGTTGCTGCCCTTGATAACATGAGCTTCACTATAAACGAAGGCGAATTCGTGGTAATTGTGGGGCCATCGGGCGCTGGCAAAACCACGCTTTTGAACATGTTGGGCGGCATGGATAGCGTAAGCAGCGGCAAAATTATGGTAGATGGCAGGTGTATTAGCACCTACAACGAGCGCCAGCTTACCGATTACCGCCGCTTTGATGTGGGCTTTGTGTTTCAATTCTACAACCTGGTTCAAAATTTAACGGCGTTAGAAAACGTTGAGCTTGCCAACCAAATTTGTAAAGACCCGCTGGATGCAAAAGAAACGCTTGCTCGCGTGGGGCTTGAACGTCGCATGGACAATTTCCCCGCACAGCTTTCCGGCGGCGAGCAGCAGCGCGTGGCTATTGCGCGTGCGCTGGCGAAAAACCCCAAGCTTCTTTTGGCCGATGAACCAACCGGCGCCCTTGATTACCAAACGGGTAAGGCTATTTTGGCTCTTTTGCAGCACACCTGTACGGAATTCGGCAAAACCGTGGTGCTTATCACGCACAATTCTGCATTCACCAAACTTGCAAACCGCGTGATTACTGTAAAAGAGGGCAAGGCTTCTGAAATATATACCAATAATTCGCCCGCTTCTGCAGAAACTATAGAGTGGTAGAACGCCTGTGAAAAGCGCGTTTCTGAAAGATTGTTTCCGTTGCATTCGCAATTCTTTGGGCCGCTTTTTAGCGCTTATGGGAATAGTGGCGCTTGGTGTGGGTTTTTATGCGGGGCTTCGTATGACGGCGCCCGACATGGAGCTTGCGGCAGACCGCTATTGCGACGGAACCAATCTCTACGACATTCGCGTGCTTTCTACCTTGGGTTTTTCAGAAGATGATGTTGCGGCGCTTGCGTGGCTTGATGGAGTAGAAGCAATAATGCCGGCGTATCAAACCGACGTTTTGGCACAAGCAAACGGGGAACAAACTGCTATTCGTGTTCATTCGCTTTGCGAAAGTGCGGCCAGTTCCTATTCAGAAAACGCTTATTCCGTAACAAGTGAAGATGTTAATTACTTAAACCGCCTTATTTTGGTAAGTGGTACGTGGCCAACAAGCGCAAACGAATGCGTGGTATCCGCCGATAGCCCCAACGTTGTTTTGAGCGTGGGAGATACCATTTATGTAACGGAAGCAAACACCAACTTGGAAGACGTGCTTACCTGCACGGAATATACCGTAGTGGGCACGGTGCACGCTTCAAATTATTTGACCTCAACTTC
>CAVDDP010000279.1:0-2667 GCA_963607695.1 Hallerella sp. | reverse complement strand
GTGTACGCGCCGCAGCAACAGGAGCAAGTGGCGGCGGCCGAGCAAGCGGTGGTACAGCAGGCTGCAACGCAGCGGGCAACGCAGCAGGCGGCGGCCGAGCAAGCGGCCGAGCAAGCGGCGCCTGAACAGGCGGAAGCCGAGCAGCCACAGACGCAGGCGCAAGCTGCTTCTTCCCCTGCTGAATGCAACTCTGAACAAAGCAAATAATACGAAAGGAAGCTTTATCCATGCTATGGAAATGCGGTTCCTATTCCTTTGATACCAAGATGCCCATACTTATGGGCATCTTAAATGTTACGCCCGATTCTTTTTCCGACGGCGGCAAATTCAACCAGCTGCAAGCGGCGCTTGACCACGCACAAGAGATGCTTGACCAGGGGGCGCACATTATTGACGTGGGCGGCGAGAGCACGCGCCCTGGCAGCGATCCCGTTTCTGAGCAGGAAGAACTTGAGCGCATTTTAGAAGTGGTGCGCGCCCTGGCGGCAAAAGGCGTGTGTGTGAGCGTTGATACGCGCCATGCCAGTGTTGCCCAAGCGTGCATTGAGGCGGGCGCGAGCATCATTAACGACATTTCGGGTTTTCGTGACCCTGCCATGGTAGAGCTTGCGCGCGCGTGCAACGCGGGGCTGGTGGTTATGCATATGAAGGGCGAAGAACCCGCAACCATGCAGCAAAATGCGCAGTATGACGACGTTGTGACCGAGGTGTGCGATTACCTGCGCAACCAAACCGCCATGCTTGAGCAGGCGGGTGTTGCCCACGAGCGCATCTGCGTAGACCCGGGCCCCGGCTTTGGGAAAACGGCGCAGCAAACGCTTGATGTGGTACGCAATTTTCAGGAATTCGTGCACTTGGGCTACCCCGTTATGGCGGCGCTTTCGCGCAAGAGCTATATTGGTGCAAAATACAACATTGACCAGGCAGATCAGCGCGACATTGCCAGTGCAGCCGAGGCGCTTTTGGCGTGCGAGCAGGGTGCGCATGTTTTCCGCGTTCACAACGTGGGCGTTCATGCGCAAGCGTTGCAAGACCTTCGCCCCTATGCGCTTATTGCGTTGGGCTGCAACGTTGCTTTGGTTGCAGAACCCGGCGAAGAGCGCGAGGCGAAAATTGCCCAGCTTAACATGGCAATTGGCGATATGTGTGCTCTTCCCGATACGCAAATTATTGATGTTTCCAGCTTTTACGAGAGCGAGCCTGCGTATTACGAAGACCAGGATGCGTTTGTGAATGCGGTTGTTTTGCTGCGTACTGGCATTCCTCCGAAGGAGCTGCTGGATTATCTGCATGCCATTGAGAATAAGCTGGGGCGGGTTCGCACTATTGAAAATGGGCCGCGCACCTGCGATTTAGATATTCTGGATTATCAGATGTATGTGTGTGAGTCCGACGTTTTAACGCTGCCGCACCCGCGTATTGCCGAGCGCGATTTTGTGGTAAAGCCGCTTTTGGAAATTTTGCCGGGGCATATTCTGGCAAATGGGGAAGCGGTAGATACCGTGCCGGAAGATGCGCGCATAGGGCGCTCGTTTAAGTTGTAGGCGCTGGGCGCTGCTGCGCGGCGCGTGCCGGGTTGCGCAGCGCGTGGTGTGTGAAGCGTGGGATGGCGATGGCGTGCGGAAAGGCGCGGAAAGGCGCTGCTGAAATATGGAATTCTACGAGGAAATAGGCTCCACGAACGATGTGGTGAAGCGCGCCTTAGAACAAGGCTGTGAACAGGGGTTTTGCGCTGTTTCTTTAAAGCAGACAAAAGGGTATGGCCGCCAGGGGCGCGCATGGTGTAGCCCGCCTGGCGGCTTGTATTTTTCGGTGGCTTTGCGCCCGAATGCGCCTTTAGAGAACATCCCTACTTTGGCGCTTTGCGCTGCTTTGGCAGTTCGCGCGGGAATTGAAAAGCTGCACCTGGTGCAAACTATAAGTGAAGTGCAAATCAAGTGGCCAAATGATGTAGTGCTGGCGCAGTGCAAGGAGCAGCTGCGGGCGCAGGCGCAGGAGCAGCAACGGACGAGCCAGCAGCAGCTGCGGGCGCAGCAGCAACCGCTGTTGCGGGCGCATTCGCAGGAGCCCTCACCGCAAAACACTTTCCGCAAATTGTGCGGTATTTCCTGCGAGTATCACGAAGGTGGCGTTTGCATTGGCATAGGGCTCAACGTTTTGCGCCAAGCTTCTGAGAGCATTCAAACAAGCGGCTGCTATGCCCCCGGATTCTTGAGCGATGTTGCGGGCACGGGCTTTGCCCAGCTCATAGGCGCCAGCGCAGAACCCTTCCCCTTAAACCCAGCTGGCACGCAGCATGGCGCCGGCGTGCAGCCGCTTCCCCCTGCTAGCGACGCCAATCCCTTCCCCTTGTCGCAAGCTGCGGCGCAGCATATTGCGCAGACCATTGTCGATGAGCTTCTGAGCACAATGCCTGTGTGGGAAAAGCAAGGTTTTGCGCCGTTTGCGGATAAATTTAACAGCTGCTCGTATCTCACGGGCAAAAACGTTGCCATTAAGAACATGATAGGCGGCGTGCAAACGCAGGGTGTTGTTTGCGGCATTGATGCGCAGGCGCGTCTTATGGTGAAAACGCCTGATGGAAGTGTGGTGCAAGTTATTGCGGGGGAGGCTCATCTTGTCTGAAGCAAGCTCAAAAGCAGGTAGTGAAACGATGGCGGAAAACGC
>CAVDDP010000278.1:0-2675 GCA_963607695.1 Hallerella sp. | reverse complement strand
TGACTACAAAGGGAGGCGCTACGAGGTACTTTAATTGGTGCCTGGTGCGCTTCCGGTACTTTGATTGGCGCTTGGTGCGCTTCCAGTACTTTAACGAGTGCGCCTCAACGGTGCGCTCCAATGTTTCCCCGTAATGAAATCTCAAACATAATTCCCCAAACTATCCCAAAGGTTCTAGAATATCCCGCAGCACAAAGCACAGCCGCAGCGCGCCGTACGTGCCACAAAGCACAGCCGCAGCGCAATGACACCGCCAGCGTAGCAGCACCCGCAGCGTGCCCGCAGCGTGCCCGCACACAACACAAACAACAAGGACCTTCCCATGAAGCCAGTAACGTCACAAAAAGCCAACCACCCAGCAAAGCCGCAAGGCACCAACCACCACATGCCCGTTGAGTGGAAAAAAGAAGTTGAAACCGCCCAGGGCACCCCCGCAGTTGAGGCTTCCCTTGCCGATAAAACCTCAATCATCTGTCGGCTTGCTGCGCTTTTTTTGCAAAGTGGCGCCGGTGGGTGGCGCGTGCGCGATGCCGTGAACAGGGCATCTGCCGCGCTAGGTGTAACAAGCACTGTTTCAATTGGCCTTACCGACCTTGAATGCACGGTGCGTCAAAGTGGCAACACCCTTTCACAAACCGTAGTTATACCTGATAGCGGCGTTAACACCAACCTCATTTTAGACCTGGACACCTTCCTTAAAACCATCGACGAAAAAGGCAGCCAACTTTCCGTTCATCAGTATCACGCGGCAATGGACGAAATGAAAGCAAAAAAGCAGCTCTACTCCCCGGCGGTAAGCGCCCTTGCTTCCGCCTTTGCGTGCGGCGCCTTCACATTTTTGCTGGGCGGCGGCCCCATAGAAATGCTGTGCGCCTTTATAGGCGCAGGCTTAGGGCAACTGGTGCGCAAGCTGCTTTTGGGTAACAAGCTTAACCAGCTTCTTGCCGCAGGCGCAGGCGTGGTGGCGGCGTGCGCATCGTACGTTTTTGCGCTGTTCCTGCTATCCTTTGTTTACCCCGGCGCCTTGCAGCACCAAATGGGATACATTGGCGCCATGCTTTTTGTAATTCCCGGGTTTCCCCTTATCACGGCCGCGCTTGACATGTACCTTTTTGACATGCGCAGCGGCATTGAGCGCCTAACCTACGCCGTAATGGTCATTGCAATTTCCACACTTATTGGCTGGCTTTTGGCCGTGGCATTTCAGCTTCAACCAGGGGAATTCATTGCCTACGAGCTGCCCGAAGGCGCGCTGCTTGTTTTTCGCCTGCTTGCCGCTTTTGTGGGCGTTTTTGGCTTCTCCCTTATGTTTAACTCCCCCGTGAAAGTAGCCCTTACCGCGGGTGCCATAGGAGCCGTTGCCGACACCGCCAATCTTGAGCTGGTGAATTACTTTTCCTTTGCGCCCGAGATTGGCGCGCTCACGGGAGCCCTGATTGCAGGCTTTCTGGCAAGCGCGGTATGGCGCGCCACCAAATGCCCGCGAACCGTAATAACGGTGCCCTCGGTTGTGATTATGATTCCCGGCCTTTACATGTACAAAGCCATGTTTTACCTGGCCTCTTTTGAGGTGAGCGACGCTGCAACCTGCCTTATTCGCGCCGTTATGGTGGTGGTGTTTTTGCCGCTTGGCTTGTGCATTGCGCGCGCCCTTACCGACCCTCACTGGCGTCACACGTCATAAAAGCAAATAGCCTTTGCCTCTTCGCTTACAACAAGCTATAAGCGCAAAGCTACTTCCCCTTATTGCGCCAGCTATTGCGCCAGCTTAAAGTAATTCGCAAAGTTGAAATTATCGGGCAGCGGAAGCGAGAGCATATAGATAGTGGCGCCCACAAACACCGCCACGCCCACCGCGAACACCACTTTTTTCATAGTGCGCTCTTTGTAGAACCCAAGCATGCCAAACAGGAACAAACACAGCGAATAAAGCAAGCTTACCAGGCCAAACGAGTCGTGCGCAAGATTGTTCTTGTCGCCTTCTTCACGCACCTTTGTTGCCTGATTTGCAAGCTCTTCAGAATCGGCATAAAAGCTTTCTTGAGAGTATTCATCAAACGGCGTTGCCGTACCACCCTTTTCAAGCGCGGTATAAATGGCTTCGGTAAAGTTTTCGTAAACAGGGCAATTGGTTTCAATGTAATTATCCAACGCTTGCTTCTTTGTTGCCGCCGCCTGCGAATCGCCCGCCTGCTCAAGCGCCTGAATTTCCTGATTTTCCGCGTATACATAGGTCCATACGTTAAACGCCGCCGTGTAGATTTGCGCATTTAAGTTATAGCTGGCACTTGCTTCGTTATTCAAACGGTCGGCCTTGGCATAATTTGCTTCCTGATCGCTGGCATGAAGGCCGCCAACCCACGTTGCCCACGCAGCAGTAAGGGCGCACAGGGTGAGCATGATAGCGGCAAGCGTATTGATATTTACAAAAGCGTGAAGCTTTCGACCGTTTTTCTTATGAGCAGCGGTAGTGTTGTTGTTTGAGCCAAGTTCCGCAGATTCAATTTCGGTTGAATCAATATCAGTTGAATCAATTTCGGCTGGTTCATTTTCGATTGCGTGCATACAACCTCCTTTGGTGCTGCTTATTATACCTGCCAGCAATTGCTTTTTAGCCGTGGGATTCTTGGGCGTTTGGCTTGACCACAAGCTTGGGAAAAGATAAGTACAAGCCG
>CAVDDP010000277.1:0-2683 GCA_963607695.1 Hallerella sp. | reverse complement strand
TTTTGCATCTATTGCCATGCCTAAAAGCGTATTGATAAGCGAAATGGCATCTGCTCCCTCTTCCTGAGCAACTTTAGCAATTTCGGTGATATCGGTAACGTTAGGCGTAAGTTTCACAATCATCGGGCGCTTCGTAGCGTTACGACAAGCGCGCACCACTTCCGCTGCTTTTTGAGGAATGCACCCAAACGTCATGCCACCGGCATCCACATTGGGGCAGCTGATGTTAATCTCATACGCTTGAACGTGGGGGCAGGTTTCCAGGCGCTCTACCACTGCTTGATATTCGGCAACAGAATGACCTGAAACGTTCACAATGCAGGGCACATTTTGGGTTGATAACCAGGCAATATCGTGTTCAATTAAATGATCCACACCCGGGTTTTGAAGCCCAATGGAATTAAGCATGCCGCTGGGGGTTTCGGCAATACGCACGGGAGCGTTTCCTTCCCAGCCATTAAGCGACACCCCTTTGGTGGTTACGGCGCCCAAGCGCGATAAGTCTACAAAATCGGAATACTCACGCCCCGCCGCGAAGGTGCCCGAAGCAACCGTTACCGGGTTTCGCATGATAAGGCCACCCAGGTTGACCTGCATATTCACTGTCATTACCACACCACCTGTTCTGCATCAAAAATAGGGCCATCCACACATGCACGCTTTTTGCCTTGCGTGGTTTCTACCACACAAGAAAGGCAAGCACCCACGCCGCATGCCATGCGCTTTTCCATGGAAAGCTGGCACGGTACCTGCGCGGTTGCGGCTTCGTTTGCTATGGCGTGCATCAAAGGCTCGGGGCCACACACATACACTTTGTTGTAGTGGTTTTCCGCCAAAAGCTCTTGCGTAGGGCCGGTACAAAAACCAGCATAGCCAAAAGAGCCATCGTCGGTTGCACAGTGAAGTGCTTGCCCATGTACCGCATGGTAGCGCTCATAGAGCACCAGTGCTTCTTTTGTTGCTGCACCTATAACCACATCTACCTGGGCACCTGCTTCTTTTGCTTGCTTTGAAAGCATGAAAAGCGGAGCACTTCCCACGCCACCACCTACTATCAAAACGCGCTCGTGCGCTGCGGGAATATCCCACGGCCTGCCAATAGAGCCAATAATATCGAACTTGTGGCCGGGTTTTGCATCTGTCATGAACTGCGTTCCCTGCCCCACCACCTGATAGAGAATAGTCATGGTGCCTTGAATGGGATTGGTGTCTAAAATGGAGAAGGGGCGGCGCAAAATGTGCTGGTCAAAGCCATTTAGCTGCATATGCACGAATTGCCCCGGTTGAACAAGCGGAGCAATGGAAGGGCTTTGAAGCTCCATGATATACAAGCGCGGCCCCACGTTTTCGTTGGAAAGAACCGTTGCTTTTTCATTGAGTAAGGTCATGTGATTCTCCTTAAGCTACTACCGTGCCATTTTTCATGGTTGCGCGCCCATCCACATACACATCAGTAGCGCGCCCCGTAAGCTGAGCACCCACAAAAGCGCTGTTCTGTGCTTTCGATTGGAAATCTTCCACCGAAACAATCCAGTTTATTTCCGGGTCAATAATGGTTAGGTCGGCAACATTTCCCGCTGCAAGCTCCACGGGCGGCACGCGCAAAATCTCACGCGGTTTGTGCGCCATAAGCTCTACCATGCGCTGCCACGATATAACGCCCGGGTTTACCAGGTTCGTAAGCACCAAACCAAGCGATGTTTCAATGCCTGTCATGCCAAACGGTGCCAGTTCAAATTCGCGATCCTTTTCATAAGCGGCATGGGGGGCGTGGTCAGTCACAATAACATCCACGGAACCGTCGGCAACGCCTTGAATGAGCGCCTTATTATCGTGTTTCGTGCGAAGCGGCGGATTCACTTTAAAGTTGGTATCGTAATTGGTTCCAATCATGTCTTCGTTCAAGAACAAATGATGCGGAGTAGCTTCGCAAGTAACGGGAAGCCCTTCTGCCTTTGCAGCGCGAACTGCATTCAAGCCGCGCTCCGTGGAAATATGCTGAATGTGAAGAGGGCAGCCCGTAAGACGGCACAGCGCAATATCGCGCTGAATTTGCAACTCTTCGCCTTCTGCAGGCCAACCGGCAACACCTAAGCGGGTAGAAACAACCCCTTCGTTTACCTGGCCCGACCCTACCAGACTTTCATCCTGGCAATGGCTCATAACCACACGGTTGAATTGCACGGCATAATCCATAACGCGGCGCATCATGCCAGCACTTTGTACCCCGCGGCCATCGTCGGTAAACGCAACAGCGCCGTGCGTTGCCATGTCGCCCATTTCGGCAAGGCTTTCGCCTTTAAGATCCTTGGTGCAAGCGCCTGAGATATGAACACGGCAAGCACCTACTTCTTTTGCGCGCGCTTTGGTGTACTCAACAGCAAGGGCGGTATCGGTTACAGGAAGCGTGTTGGGCATGGCGCACACGGCGGTAAAGCCCCCATGTGCGGCAGCGCGGGTGCCCGACTGAATGTCTTCTTTGAATTCATAGCCGGGTTCGCGCAGGTGAACGTGGATATCCACCAGGCCGGGTACCAGAATTTTGCCCGTCATATCGCGCACTTCAACATCTTCAGCGCCGGCGCCTTCACGCGCAGCATCGGCGCCTGCGCCCTTGCGCGTAGCACTCGCGCCCGCGCCCTCAGCGCTGGCAGCATCTAAATCATGCCCAATGGCCGCAATC
>CAVDDP010000276.1:0-2715 GCA_963607695.1 Hallerella sp. | reverse complement strand
TCGTCAAGATAATACGTGGCTGTGGTGGTGTTGGATTTAATCAATTCTCCACCTACGCTTTTTTGCGCCCACACCTCAACCGTGTGCTTCGTCTTAGTATTGTCTATGCCCTGAAGCTCAATGCCATCGTCATAATCCTGGGTTTTGCCGCCGTCAATTTTGTACTGAATTTCAACCTGTTCAGTGGTGCTTTCCGCAGTGAGCGTAAGCTTTAAGTTGCTACTAAGCTTTACGGTTCCAGTGTATTGGTTAACCGTAGAAGCACCAGGCGTTAACGTAGGCGCCGCAATTTTTTTGCCGGCAGAATCGGAAACCACCAGGTCAATGTCTACATATTGGTTTTCAGAACCAGGCACATCGCTTGAAGAAGCAAGCGAAAGCTTCATGGTATATGTAGCAGTTCCGCCTTCCGGGTTTGCAACATAGTTATCCGTATTCAACAAGCCTTCGGGCCAGTTAATTTGCGTGCTTTTGTCGGTTGCTATAACAGCAGTGCCACCACCCTGCAAAACAACAGTTGCAGAATTTGGCAACATCTTTTCCAACGCGCGGGCACTTGTTCCAACCGCCACTTCTACGCGCGCTGGTTGCACACTTTCAATTTCCGCTGCATCTGTTTTGTATTCTTGCGTGGTTACCTGCAGGGCACCAGAACTCTTGTTTACATACGCTATAGTTGGCGTATCGGTAGCAGCGCCTGAGCTTAAAACTCGTATGTCGCCCGTAGAAATGTTTTCGTAAAAGTCAAAACCTTGCACCGTGTTTTCATTAAAGTAAATCACCGCCTGGTATGTGGCATTGTATTTTGCCACACTACCATATACAGGCAGCCATGTGCCATATGATGTAGCTTCAAACCAAACAATAGATGCCGACGTTATTTCATTCGCGGGGCCTTCGCCATAATCGGTACGCACAAACGTTGCCGTTGTAGGCAGCGCCTGCCCAGCAACTGGCTTATCGATAGTTACATTGCCTTTAGTTACGCGGTCCGCGTATTTCGCATTCACATTCACGTCGTTTTGCGGCATGGTAAAGGTGAGCGTTTCATTGTACTTGTTACTGTCATTGATGTAGTTGCTTACCGGGTTAAGCCCAGTTGAGCTAGAAGCCTCCCAGTACCAGAAAGTCTTTTTCGCGTTGTTTGTAGCGCCATTAACGCTCACCGTTTCGTTGTATTTATATCGGGAGGTGCCTTCGCCATTTGTTTGCAGAAGAAATGTAGCATTGCTTGATTTGCGCTGCCACAAATCACCATTATCGTCGGTTCCATGGCTTACGTAATATCCATCCAAGTCAATGAAATACGTGCCATAAGAATACGTGGAAATGTCTTTACCAATTTGACGGTCGCTTTCAATGCCTGTGCGAATGCCAACGCTTGAACCAGCATCTACCCCACCTAAAATATAAGCGCGGGCTAAATTACCACTGGTCTCTTGCAAAAACACGTCGTCGGCAGACCCATTTTTGCCGCGGGTATTTCCTTTAATGTAAGTTAGACCTTTAATGGTAATGTCAACTTGGTTGTTAACAAAAACGCCGCCGCCTTCGCCATCACTTGCACAATAATTGCCGGTAATTGTGCAACTTTCTATGCTGTTATCTGTGTTGTTAACATAAACTCCAGCGCCTTCTTTTGCCTGGTTGCCAGTGATATTGCAATCAATCACGCGAATATAGTGCTGGTCTAAGTACAAACCGCCGCCGCGCTTATGAGTAACATTGTTGGTAATGTTTACGCCGCTAATCATGCCTTCATTGCTGTGCCACTTGCTTTCTTCGGCGTAAACACCAGCGCCGTCGCCATTTTCGCTATCTTGAACGGTGTTTGCATCAATGGAGCCAGTTTTATCTTCAGAATAAATGCCAAAATACGGCAGCTCAAAATAAAGCCCGCCGCCACATTCTGCATAGTTGTGCGAAATAGTGGCGTAATTTGTCATGTAAATACGGGTGCCACAAGCGCCAGAACGAAGGCCGCCACCGCCACTGCCGCCGTTGTTATAGGAAATCTTTGAGTTGTCCATATAGATGTTAACGTCGTCGCCCGCAACATAAATGCCGCCGGTAGACCCAGAATTGCTTTCAATGCTGGCTTTGTTTTTCAGGTAAATAGCGCAGTTGCTCTTTGCATACACGCCGCCTGCTTCAAAGCCAAAATTGCCAGCCACTGCCACATTGTCAAGCGTTAGTGTGCTGTTGTTGTCCATGTAAACGCCGCCGGCGCCATCGCTGCTCATGTAGCCGCCAGTTATAAGACCGCCGGCGGTAGTAGATTTCTTTTCTTTCTTTCCAGAAATATTGTTATAGCCATCGTAGTCGAAGATAGTTTTATTGCTAGAGGTAAGAGTGAGTTTTGCATTTGCGTTTACAACAATAACGGGCTCTTCGTTACTGCCGTACATTCCGTAGCCATTCATGTTAATGGTAATGGTTTTGTCTTCAGCAATTTCAAGTGAATCAGAAAACACCCAGTTGCGGTCCATGTAAATGGTTTTGCCAGAATATCCCGCGTTAAGCGCATCGTTCACGCTGGTGTAATTGGTACGCGTGCCGCCGTTCATTGAGTAGGCATATACGTTGTTGGTTTCTGCCAGCGCCTGCGTTTGTCCAAAAGCGAGCGCACCAAACAGCGAGGCAAGTACCAACGCGCAGCCCAATACAAAGGCGGCGAAGTACTTAAAAAGCACCGTGAAATGCAGCTTTGATTGT
>CAVDDP010000275.1:0-2726 GCA_963607695.1 Hallerella sp. | reverse complement strand
AAGCGAACAAGTAAAGGCAATGAATAAACCTGCGAAAGTAAAAAAGATACGCTTGGATGAACTGCTGGTAGAGCAGGGGTATTTCCCCGATGCAGCAGCGGCGTTGCGTGCTGTTTTGGCTCATGAAGTGCGGGTAAATGACGTTTATGCCACAAGCGCTGCCCTTAAAGTGCTGCCCACCGCCGATATTTTTGTGCGCGGCGCAAAGCGCTATGTTTCGCGCGGGGGGCACAAGTTACAAACGGCACTGGATGCTTTTGGGCAAAGTGTTGAAGGGTGCAAATGTATTGATGTGGGCAGCTCTACTGGCGGCTTTACCGATTGTCTTTTGCAAGCGGGTGCCGCAAGCGTTGCTTGCGTGGATGTAAATTACGGCCAGCTTGCTATGAAGCTGCGCACCAACCAGCGCGTACGTGTTTTCGAGCGCACGAATATTCGCACGGCAGATCCGGTGCAGCTGGGCGCGCCGTTTGATATTATTGTGGCCGATTTAAGCTTTATTGGCCTTGCGCAACTTGCTCCTACATTTGCGGCGTTGGGACAAGTGGGAAGTGTGTTCATGGGGCTGGTTAAGCCGCAGTTTGAAAGCGCGGTGGGTGAAAGTGACCACGGCATTGTGCGCGATGAGGCAGTGCGCAAGCGCGTGGTAGCAGAAGTGGAAGATGCCTTGCGCGCTGCCGGCTTTCAGGTTACTGGTGTGGTGGAGAGCGCCATTACGGGCGCAAAAGGAAACGTAGAGTATCTGGTGCATGCCGTATTGCAGTAGCTGCGCTGGGGTAATGAGCGAGCAGGTGCGCAAGATTTGCGAAAAACGTAAGTCGTACCGGTGTAGGTGCGCAAGATTTGCGATAAACGTAAGTTTTTGGCATGAGAATGGTGAAAAACAAGCGTGGTACTTACGAAAATCGCAAATCTTGCGCAGGCGGGCACGTGGTACTTACGAAAATCGCAAATCTTGCGCAAGTGCTGCTTTGCGGTGCTTTTTTTACAATTGGAAACATCGCTGTTCTGTGGAATTGATTGTCAAAGCGGCAACGCCTGAGCAGCAGCAATATTATTCCGTTATAATTAATCGTTTGAAAACAGGGGCGCAGTGCCAGCTTGGCTTTAATGCGCTTATTTACCTTTAACGAGAATGGGACCTTATGGCCACAACAAATATGAATAAGAGTGAAAACGTAT
Source organism: Hallerella sp. (assembly GCA_963607695.1). Taxonomy (GTDB): domain Bacteria; phylum Actinomycetota; class Coriobacteriia; order Coriobacteriales; family Eggerthellaceae; genus CAKUOV01. The sequence goes on along the minus strand of CAVDDP010000275.1, from coordinate 1,544 downwards.
CTATGACAGCAAATACCTTAGCAAGCGGCGTAACCAGCGAAGTGGCAAGCAGCGTAACCGGTGAAGTGGCAAGCAACGCAACTAACAACACAGCGGGTGCCACCGCAAACGCAGCAGCAAGCGAAGCAGCAAGTACTGAGGCGAATACCGCAGACAAAGCTGTAGAAAACGGTGCAGCTAACACCACCAAAAATGCCGCAACTAACAGGCATATTGGCATTGATGTGGGCTCAACCACCGTTAAACTTGCCATTTTGAACGACGAAAACGAAGTATTATGGTCGGTTTATCGCCGCCACCATGCCGATGTGCGCGCCACTATTGTGGAAGTATTGGAAGAGGCCGCCGTGGAATACGGCGACATGCCGCTTACTATTGCCATTACGGGTTCGGGTGGCTTGCTGTTGGCACAGTGGCTAAACATTGCGTTTGTGCAAGAAGTAATTGCCAGCAAAACCGCTGTTGAAACGTTTATTCCCAAAACCGATGTTGCCATTGAACTGGGTGGTGAAGACGCAAAAATCATCTACTTTGATAACGGTATTGAACAGCGTATGAACGGCACGTGCGCTGGTGGTACCGGTGCATTTATTGACCAAATGGCAAGCCTTTTGAACACCGACGCAGGTGGTTTGAACGAGCTTGCTACCCATCATGAAACTATTTATCCCATTGCCAGCCGTTGCGGCGTTTTTGCAAAAACCGATGTGCAGCCGCTTTTAAATGAAGGCGCGCGTAAAGAAGACATTGCCGCTTCTATTTTTCAATCGGTGGTAACACAAACTATTTCAGGCCTTGCTTGTGGTCGCCCTATCAGGGGATACGTTGCTTTCTTAGGTGGCCCGTTGCAGTACTTGCCGCAGCTGCGCCAGCGCTTCTATGAAACGCTTGAGCTTGATGACGAGCACATTATTGTGCCGGAAAACGCTCACTTGTTTGTGGCTTCGGGCTGCGCCATTGCGGGTGCGCATGACGAAAACATGCATGTGGAAACGTTGAACGACGTGCTTACGCGTTTGCGTAATTTGGGCGATACGCAGGGAAGCGAAGTAGTGCGCCTTCCTCCGCTTTTTGCGAGCGAAGAAGAATATGCCCAGTTCAAAGCCCGTCATGATGCGCAGCGTGTTGAACGCGCAAGCCTGGAGGATTATCGCGGCGTTGCATACCTGGGCTTGGATGCTGGCTCTACCACCTTCAAAGCAGTGCTCATTGACACACAAGCGCGCATTTTGTGGTCAAGCTATGTAAGCAACAAAGGCGACGTTTTGGGGTGTGCTCGTGCTGCCCTGAATGAACTTGACGCAAAGCTGCCCCGCGATGAACAGGGAAATGCTCTGGTGAGCATTGCTCATGCCACCGTTACTGGCTATGGCGAAGGCTTGCTGCTTGAAGCGTTGCGCATTGATTCAGGCGAGATTGAGACAGTGGCTCATTTGCGCGGTGCGCAGGAAATGCTTCCGGGCGTGGAGTTCATTTTGGACATTGGCGGGCAAGACATGAAGTGCTTGCGCGTGAAAGACGGCGTGATTGAGCACATTATGCTT
>CAVDDP010000274.1:0-2735 GCA_963607695.1 Hallerella sp. | reverse complement strand
GCCCCGAGTTGTACAAAGAGTACCCAATTATCATTACTACTGGCCGCAGAAATCCCCTTTACTTCCACAACGAAGGCCGTCAGCAACCATGGTTGCGTGAACTTACGCCTTGCGCAACCTTCCAAATTCACCCAGATACTGCTGCGGAATACGGCATTGAACAGGGCGATTGGTGCTGGATCGAAACAAAGCGTGGACGTATTCGCCAGGTTGCAGACCTGTTCTATGGTATTCGCCCTGGCACTATTGAGTGTGACCATCAGTGGTGGTACCCGGAACTTTCTGCTCCAAAGCATGGTTGGGATTTGTCAAATGTAAACGTGCTGGTAAGCATGGACCACGAATCGCAAGACCCCATTATTGGTACCTGCAACTGCCGTGGCTACTTGGGCAAGATTTACAAGGCTACGCCAGAAAACAGTCCTTTTGGAAACCCATGCCCATGCGATGACGATGGCACAGAAATTATCCATACGGCAACCGACCCACGCCTAAAGGAATGGTTGCCAACCTACGAATACGAAGTTATCTAGGAAGAGAAAGGAGCGCATAAATGTCCCGTTATGCGGTTATTACCGATTTGAACCGTTGCGTTTCTTGCCTCAACTGCGTTGTTGCTTGCAAGGAAGCAAACGAGGTTCCCATTGGTGACTTTTGGATAAAGATTCTTCGCGTTGGGCCAAACCCAAAAACGCCAGATTCTGTTTATCCCGATGTAGAAATGTACTACCTTCCCGTAAGTTGTCAGCATTGCGAAAACCCTGCTTGTGTTGATGTTTGCCCAACAGGCGCATCGCACAAGACAGAAAACGGCTCGGTGCAAATTGACCACGACAAATGCATTGGTTGCCAATTCTGCGCTATGGCTTGCCCTTATGGCGTTCGCTATTTGAACGAAACAGAAGGCGTTGTAGAAAAGTGCACGCGCTGCTATCAAAGAACCAATGAAGGCGAACTTCCAGCTTGCGTTATTGCTTGCGGTGGATCTGCGCGCTTCTTTGGAGATTTGGACGCGGGTTATTCCGACTTTAAGGGCCGCCTGGATGAAAACGGCAACAACATCAGTCTAACGGACACCTCATACGTGAAGGAATTCTCCGAAGACGATGTTCACACCTTGCCGGATTCTGGAAATGGCCCGTCTGACCGTTTCATTCTTCGAAACAGGACATGGAGGTAACAAATGGAAATTCAAGTCCCTTTGGTGATTTTCACTTTGCTCCTTTGTTTGTCTAATGGTCTTATGGGTTTTCAGGGCTACCTTATGCTTAAAGGGCAGGGAAGCAATCGTTTCCACCGGATAAGCGTGATTGCGGCAGCCATTGTTCTTGTTGTGGGCGGCATTGCGGTATTTACGCACTTGCAGCACTGGGAGCGCATTTTTAACGGCTTTGGCCACATCACTTCCGGCATTACACACGAGCTTATTTTGGTTGTGGTTATGGTTATTGCGTTGGTTGCTGCTTTCGTGCTTTTGCGTAAAAGCGAAGGCGCTGGCGGTAATGGTGCAGAAGAAGCAGGCGAAGATGGTGCGTCAAAAGCGTTTCCTGGTAAGGCATTTGGTATTGTGTTTATCGTAATTGCTGTTATTGGCGGCTTTGTTACTGCTCATTCTTACGATATGTATGCACGCCCTGCTTGGAATAATATCTTCTTGTACTTGTACTACTACTCAAGCGAACTTATTTTGGGCGCTGCAGGCATTTGGACAATTGCTGCGGCCTTAAAAGAGCAAGAAGAAGTAGGTGCATTTTTTAGCAAGTCTACTGCTATTTTTGCAGTTGTAAGCGCCGTTGTGTGCATTGCAGGTATGTTCTACATTGCAAATATCCAACCGGAAACTATTGATGGCATTACTTTCTACACCTACGACCCAACGCATGTAGCGGCCGACCCTGCGTCTGATCTTGCAGCGGGAATTGGTGGCTCGGCTGCGCTAATCTTCTGGCTAGGTGCCGTGGTTGTAGGTTGCGTTGTTCCTGCCCTTGCTGCTGTTTTGGCAGGTAAGAAACAAGATACGGCTAAGACATCGGTTTTGCTTCCAGCTGTTAGCGTAGTTGCTGCACTTATTGGCGGCGTATGCTACCGCGTGGTTTTGTATGTTGTTGGTATAGCTTCCTATGTCTACTTCTTCTAGTACAAATACCTTTCCTTTTTAGCCCCGTGTGGGGGAACAGCTCCCCCTTACGTTCCCCCACACAAGCTTTTTTGTGTTGCGCATTGAAGTTATGCCAAGCGCGTGGTGCGAACAGCATCTCATTCATTTTCTATTACCTGTCTTTGTTGAGACGAGCAGACTCTTCTTCCATTGTCCATTGGAGTCTGCTCATCCCAGCAAAGGCCACGATTGAAAGGAGAGATCAATGGACAATGATATCCGTGACTTGCTTGCTGAAGACGTGTTTGACCCGTTTGGAGATGAAGAAGAAAACGAGCTTGAAAACGTTATTGGTACAAGTTTGGTTCAAGAAGAAAATGATGAGCTGGAAGATGATTCTGATGCTAACGGCGAACCAACGGTAGAAGAGTTACCTGCCGAAGAGCGCATTCATAATCTGCTAGAAAAAATGCCAGGACAAAAGCGTTTGATGTTGCGTTTGATTGCTTATTGCGAAGAGCAAAAAAGTGGCGCTGAAATGGACGAATATACCGAAAAACTCAAAGAAGATTGCTATAGCGTGTATAGCCCGGTTGTGTTTCGTGAACTCTTAGAAGGCGCGGGGGCAATTGAATAT
>CAVDDP010000273.1:0-2740 GCA_963607695.1 Hallerella sp. | reverse complement strand
GCCGCTGGTCATTTACCCGCAGGTACTGAAAAACGTGCGCGTGCACGACAAAGCGTCTGCTCGTGCCGATGAAGCAGTGAAAGCCGCCATTGCTGCTGCAGAGCAGGAGCTGGGAAGCACCGGGCGCATTCTGGTGCGCGAAAGCGGTACCGAGCCAGTGCTTCGCGTAATGGCAGAAGCGGAAAGTGTGGAAGCGTGCGAGAAGTGCGTAGACGCCATTATTTCCGTTATTGCAGCTCAGGGGCACGTGGCGGAATAACAGCGCGCCAGCAGGGAAGCGCTGTTGAGCGCGCTGCGGTAGCGCGCGAACAAGGCGAAAAGGACAAACAATGAAAGCAAAAATTTCAGACTTATACGATTTATCCCACACCATTGCCGCCCCCCTGTTGGAGCGCTTTGAGTACCCGTGGGAAGCATTAGCGCACATCAAGGAATTCATTTTGGAGCTTGGCCCCACCTTGCCGCAAGATGAATTCGATAACCCCGCCGAAGGCGTGTGGATTGCCAAAGATGCCACCGTGTTTGACAGTGCCTATATTGGCAGCCCGCTTATCATCGATCACGGCGCTGAAGTGCGCCAATGCGCCTTTTTGCGTTGCCCCGCTATTGTGGGCAAGGGCGCTGTGGTGGGCAACTCTTCGGAACTTAAGAACGTTATTTTGTTCGACAAAGTACAAGTGCCGCACTTCAATTACGTGGGAGATTCCATTCTGGGTTACTGCTCACATACCGGTGCTGGCGCTATTACCAGCAACCTGAAAAGCGACAAAACCCTGGTTACCATTCATGATCGTGCAACGGGCGAGGCCATTGAAACCGGCATCAAGAAGTTTGGCGCCATGCTGGGTGACCACGTTGAGGTTGGCTGCAACAGCGTTTTGAACCCGGGCACGGTGATTGGCCCTAACTCCAACGTGTATCCGCTCTCGCGCGTGCGCGGCTTTGTTCCGGCGAACAGCATCTACAAGGATGACGAAAACATCGTAGAAAAACACGAGTAGCGCCTGTCAAACTTTCAACAACAAATAAAAGGGGAAGCCAGCGGCTTCCCCTTTTTCTTCCCCTTATTTTTGTAATACGTGAGGCGCTTAGTCCTCGTAGGCAAGAGCGTCGTCGAACAGCTGCTCAACCTCTTTGCTGGGCGCCGGCGTTAGCTTTGCCGCAATAATTGCCGCAATAAGACCCGCGAAAAAGCCCGGCAGAAGCTCGTAGAGCCCCGTAGGAGTGGTTAAGAACACTTGCCATAGAATATCTACCACGCCGCCCACAACAATGCCTACAACGGCTCCTGAGTAGTTAAAACGCCTCCAGAACAAGCTAAGCACAATGGACGGGCCAAAAGCAGCGCCAAAAATGGCCCATGCGTTGGAAACCAGGCTCATAATGGTGCCTGAATCGGGGTTTGCGGCAATGGCAACCGCAATAATGGAAATCAGGATTACGGCGCAACGGCTCATCCAGAACATTTCTTTCTCGCTTGCTTCGCCTTTGCGGAAAATGGGCTTGTACACATCGGCTGCCAGGGCAGATGCGGCAGAAAGCATTTGCGCCGAAGCGGTAGACATTGCCGCTGCCAAAATGGCTGCCAGCAGAACACCGGAGATAACCGCCGGGAAAATGGCGCGCACCATAAGGATGAACACCAGCGAGTTTGTTTCAATCTCGGCATCGTAGCCCAAAAACGAGCGGCCAATAATGCCAATAAGTGCGGCGAAAATAACAATGAGCACGGTCCAGCCAATGCCAATGGTGGCCGATTTGCGCATTTCTTTTTGGCTGCGCAGCGACATAAAACGAACAATAATGTGCGGCATGCCAAAGTAGCCCAAGCCCCATGCCAGGCCGCTTAGGATGTCTTGCGGGCTGGTCATAAGCGTGAAGTAGCCCTCGGGGTATTCCGCGCCAGCGCCTACCGAGTTCATCATGAACAGGGCAAATATAGGAGCAAGCATCATGGCGCCCAGCATAAGCAGGCCCTGGAAGAAGTCGGTCCAGCAGCTGGCCTTAAAGCCGCCCATGAACACGTAGCCAATGGTGATAAGCGCCGCAATGTACATGGCAACGTTGGTGTCTATGCCTGCCACGGTGTTGAAAAGCGTTCCGCATGCCTTAATGGACGAAGCGGCATACACGGTGTAGGCAACCAGGAAAATGATGGCGCTTACTACCTGCAGCGACTTTGAGGCGCTTTTGAAGCGGTTGGTAAGGTACTGCGGAATGGTAATGGAATCGTTTGCCACAATGGAGAATTTGCGCAGGCGAGGAGCCTCGAAAATCCAGCTAATGGAGTATCCCAGGGCAAGGCCAACAGGAATCCAAACCTGCCCCATGCCCAGTGCGTAAATGCTTGCGGGCAAACCCATAAGTACCCAGGCGCTCATGTCGGCGGTGCCGGCAGAAAGTGCGGTAACGAACGGGCCCATTTGGCGGCCGCCTAAAAAGTACTCTTTTTCGCCACCGGTTTTGGATTTCACGAAGAAGAATACGCCAATGCCCAGCATGCATAGCAAATACACTATGAACACAATGAGCTCAACGGTTGATCTGTCCACTGCAATTCCTTTCTGTTGTGTGTGCGGGCGCTTCCAAGGGAAGAGATTGGGGAAGCTCCCGGGGCAACGCCCCGGGGCTTTCCCAGGGGTTGTTGCCCCCTGGGATGTTGCCAGTGCTGCACTGCTTCAGGGTGTTTCCGGGTGCTTTCCGGGGAAGCCCGCTTTTTGTAACCGTGCCATTGTTTCAC
>CAVDDP010000272.1:0-2745 GCA_963607695.1 Hallerella sp. | reverse complement strand
AAAATCTTGATTGCTTGATTGTAAAATGGTATGCTAGCAATGCTAGCATTTAAAAGTTAGCATTGCTACGAACTAATGAACCACAAAGAGGAGCAATCATGAGTGCAAACGTTGTTCAAATGAACATTCGGCTTGATGCGCAGGTAAAAGAACGAGCAGATAAAGTAATTACCCAAGCGGGTTACACCACAACACAGTTCCTTCGCCTTTTGTGGGATATACTGGCGCGCCCGGAAAGCAATGAAGCTACGGTGCGATACCTGCTTGCTGCTGCGAACTCTTCCGATTCTTCAAAGGCGCAAGCGAACAATCAAAAAGCAAGGGAAGGGGCTCAGTTCATTCAGCAAGCTTTAAAAAAGCAAGGAATCAAAGTGGCAAGCCTTCCCAGCGAAGAAGAACAAGCAACGTTTAAGAGCAGCGCTATGAGCGAGCGTTATGGCGAGTGTGATTTGTAATGGCAACGTTTCAAAAAGGGCTTTTGCTTGATACTAACATTTTGCTTGATTATTGCTTGCCAAACAGAGCTGGGCACAAAACGTCTTTTCAGCTTATTGATACCTGTCTGCAAGGCGATATTCCCCTTTACTGTGCAGTTTCTTCTTTAAAAGACGTGTTTTACCTTATAGAACGTGCAATTCGAAGCGCATTGAGCAAAGAAGAAAAGCCAAACAATGGCGTGTCAAGCGAAATTGCCTGGGGAATGCTTGAACGTATTCGTGATATGGTTCACGTTATTGGTGCAGATGAAAGTGATGTTTGGGTTGCCACAAAGTGTCGCTCTCTTCACGAAGACTTTGAAGACAACATGATTATTGCTGCTTGTGAGCGCGCAGGTGCCAGTTACTTAATAACTAACGATACGCGTCTTCGAGAAGACGCCTGCGTTCCCACGCTTAAACCCAGCCAAGCCTTGGCGCTTTTGGAAGAAGTTTAATCGTAATTGGGTTTCGATAGATGTAATACAAATTTAGTATACTTTAATGGTATACTACAAAAAGAAGAAAGAGGGCATACATGGTTCGGGTTCATCGCAATGCATTGAAACATGGATTGAGCGCTAATGAAGTTGTTTATGCTTGGGAAAATCCTATACGTTGCAGGCAGCGTAATGGAACAGATGATCCACCTCTTTGGATTGCGATTGGAACATTACCTGATGGTAGGTTTGCAGAACTTATAGGGTTTATGGATATTGATGGAGCATGGTGTATTTTTCATGCGTTCGTACCGCCTACAAAAAAGTTTAGACGCGAGCTAGGGTGGAGGTAAAAATGGATGGAATAGTTGCTGAAAACGGCCAATTAGTCACCGACGAAATGATTGAGAATTGGGAAAACGCTCTAGAGCATGATGAATGGCCGAGCGGATGGGTAAACGTAGGTGAAATCATAGAAGGCAGGCAGCCAAAAACAACTCCTGAAACAACAACCCTTTCTGTAAAGGTGCCGCTCGCAATGAAAAAAGCTCTTGAAGAGAAGGCAAAAAGCGAAGGGGAATCGACAGGTGCCTATGTTCGCGGCTTACTTGCTTATTCACTTATGACGAGTGCCTAATAGTGTAATGAATTTATACAACAAAAATAACTTACCGGGGTGCAATATCCTGATGGAGAAGGGGAAGGTATGGAGCTCATACATTCTATTGAGGCGGGTTCATTTAAGACGCAGCCGTTTTTGCCTAGTGAAGAAGAGGCCGATAAGGCAAATGAACAGGCGCTTGAACAGGGAATACCTGCCGATGTATGCGTTGTAGTGGTTGCAAATCAGACCTCGGTTGACCCGGTAAAAGTTCCTACGGAAGATCCCAAAGTTTCGTTTGTGGCGAAGGCTGTGGGTGCGGATGACACGGAAGAAGGCACACCTACTATTCGCCCGTTGCAGTTGCAGGAAAATGGCCAGCCGCTTATTGCAGCTCCGCTTGCACTGTGTGCAAAAATGGGCGTGCAGCAGTTGGTGGTGGTTCTTCCCCAAGGTGAAAAACATGCAAGTGCGGTGCGCGCGGCGGTGGATGAGGCGTTGCAGGAAACGGAAGGCCCCACGTGCACGTATGTTTCGGTGGATGAGAGCGCCGGTGTTGTGGACACAGCTTTGGGTGCAAATGCTGCAAAAGTGGAAATCTTCGGCTTTGACGCTCCGCTGCTTTCTACGCTTCTCTCTGCGGCAGAAGCATGCAATGCGCGCAGTGTTTTGGCACTGGACGCTTGTGCTCCTCGTATTCAGCCGCGGCATATCGCGCAGCTTTTTTCCGATGCGCAAGCTAACCCCAACGCAGAAATTGTGACTTCGTGGAGTGCGTGGGCGCGGCACTTCCCCTATTTGTTCTCGGTTGAATTATTGCAAAAGCTGCGTGCTGTTGACTGGTGCTACACTTCGCGCGAAGAGCGCGAACAAGCAGTGGCAAATAGCGGTGCTGCGAAAGGCAAAAAAGCTGGTCAAGGTGCTGCTTCAACGGGCAACGTTTTGCGTGCAAACGCTTCTGTATGTGCAGCTCCCACCACGCCGCTTTTGAACTTGCAGGTGAAAGACAGCGTTTTTGGCGAAGAGCGCTTGGATGTTTCGGGCGCAACCCCTGCAGCTTTCCAGAAATTTGCCGCCAACTTGAACATTTCCGCACTTCAGGCGGTAACGTTAGCAGAAAAGTTGGAAGGCTGCAAAACCGATGAAGAGTACGACGCCCTAACGGCAGACTTATCGGACGCCGACAAGCACCTGCTTGAGGCGGCGCAAACCGTGCGTAGTTTGGGTA
>CAVDDP010000271.1:0-2747 GCA_963607695.1 Hallerella sp. | reverse complement strand
GTATGCAAGCAGGGGAAAACGCCGGCACACCTTCCTGCGTAGCGCCAGCACCTTCGCCAGCGCCAGCACCTTCGCCAGTAGCGCCAGTACCTTCGCCAACGCCCTCCTCGCCAGCGCCGCTCGGCACAGCAGCAGCCGGCACCGCTTCGTGCACCGCCTTATAGCAGCGCGCCAAACCCGTGTCAACACTGCACTTCACCTGCAGCTGCGCTTCTTCATCCCACACACTTGAAAGCTCCAAAAGCTCTGTTGCAGAAAGCCGAAACAGCGGCCCCATAAGCACGTTGGTTAGCGCTTGGGTGTCTTTAAAGTTCACCAGGGTGCGGCAAAGAAGCATCATGTGCTTTGCTTCGTCGGATTTCGAAAACAGCGAGCCGCCCGATATCACGCAGTCAAAGCCCGCCTGGCGAATGGCCTGCGCATACAAATCGGCAAAAAACGTGCTGCCCAGCAAAAGCACCATTTCCGACAGATCATGCCCCGCCATATACATGCGCTCAAAATATTCCGCAACGCGTTGTGCCTGAGCCGCAACGGCATCTTTATGCGCGCCCACTTCTGCACTGGTTCCTTTATGACGCTGCGTTATATCCACAAACACACGAGGAAACTGCCCCTGCGCACGGTACTTTACGCCATCGTAAACCGCTTGCAAATCAAGAAAATCCTTGCCAAACACGCTTTGCTGAGAACAAACCCGCTTCACAAACGCCAGAATATCGCCATGGCTTCTAAAGTTTCGCGTTAAGCGCAACGAGCAAGGATCGCCGCCCGCTTCCTTCACACTTGGATCGAATAGGTGCTGCTGATACGAGCGATACAACGAAACATCGGCGCCGCGAAAACGATAGATGCTTTGCTGCGCATCGCCCACCGTGCATAAATAGCGCTGGCCTTCGCCTGAAAGCTTGCGCACAATAGAAAGCTGCAGTGCATCGGTGTCTTGAAATTCATCAATCATCACCAGGCGAAACTTATCTTTATACTGCGCATGTATCTGGGGGTTCTGCAGTGCTTCATAGGTTTTGTGAACAAGATCGGCGTTGTCGAAAACAGCCAGGTCACGCTTTTTCTTTGTGAAACGCTTATCAACTTTTCGCGCCAATTGCACCAGTTGCTTAAAAATATGCGAGCTTTCTGCAAAAAGCACGCGCATAACCACCTGATAATAAGCTGCTTGCAGCTCCTTAATGGTTGCCTTTTGCGCGCCGCTTCCGCAGTTCGCGCCCACACACAAGCACGAATCAAGCGCTTCACGCAATTGCGGCATATCAATTGCATTCTCACGTTGAACCAAAGCATGCAGCACATCAAGTGCCTGCTCGCAAATGTGCTTATTCTTTGCCTGCGCTGCGCTTTCTTTGAGCTCATCCATTAAGGCAAGCGCTTCTTCATAGATGCCCATAAGCTGGCGCACCAAAGCGCTTGGTTCGTCTTGTGACACCACCAAATGAATATCGTTAAACCCGTGCGGCAAAGCATGCGCTTCATTAAGAAGCACTTCCAGCATTTTGGGAATGGTTACATCGTTATCGCCCTTGGCAACCATGCGATACGCCTCAAAAAGCTGCTCATACCCCCCATACTCTTTGCCGCGAAGCTCTTCCAGCACTTCTTCCATTGCCTGATCAAGAATTTCCGATGAGTCTTCCATCACCGAGAAACCCGGGTCAATGCCAATTTCCAGCGCATTAGCGCGAAGGATGCGCGAGCACATGCCATGAATGGTAGAAATCCACGCGCTATCAACTTTGCTGGCCTGCTCAAACATGCCCTGTGCGCGCAAGGTAGAGCGAACACGGCTCTTCAATTCTGCCGCCGCCGCTTTGGTAAACGTAATGGCCACCACTTGGTCAATATCGGTAACGCCACTTTCGGGGTTTTGCAGCGCGTAGGCTATGCGCTGGGTTAACGTGAACGTTTTGCCCGAGCCAGCCCCCGCGGAAACATCAACGGGTCCCACCAAGCGCTCAACACATTTTTCCTGTTCAGGTGTGTATCCCATGGTTAGCACTCCTTCTTAGGTTCAGCTTGGCCACTTTGGGCTTGGGCTTGAGTTTGCGCCGCTTTGCACACTTCGGCAACTTTACAATACTTGCACGCATCGTCCGACGGCTGCGGTTCAATTACCCCTGCTTGCAAGCGCGAAAGCCGCTGCGCTATGCCCTGTTCCGTGGCATCCAAAATGTCCAGAAACGTGGTGGTTTCGCACTTCTTAGACGATATGCCCAGCAAATCCTTTTTCGCATCCAACGCAAGCGCGTCGTACAAGCCCGCACAGCCATGATGCGCACCGTACGACACATACAACGCTGCAACGGGGTTTAAGCCCAGTTCTTTTCGCACCACTTGCGCATAAACAAGCGCTTGGATTTTTTGGGGAAGCTGTTGAACCGCTAGAGCTTCTGGCGCCTGAACTTCCGCCGCGCCGCCAGCCGCCGCGCCTTCGCCGCCTTCACCGCCTGCACCAGCCGCCGCGCCACCTGCGCCAGCCGCCGCGCCACCTGCGCCACCTGCGCCTTCACCGCCAGCGCCAGCCGCACCGCCAGCACCTTCACCACCTGCCGCCGCAATGCTACGGTACTCATACTGCGCACCGGCAGAACCTTTGTAGTCCAGAATTACGGCATTGCCTTTATCATCCACATCTATGCGGTCGATGCTTCCCACCAGCGGAAACCCCGCATACGTGAACACCTTGTTGTAGCCAAACTTATACTCCGCGGCATACGGATGATACGCCGGCA
>CAVDDP010000270.1:0-2751 GCA_963607695.1 Hallerella sp. | reverse complement strand
TGTTGTCTTCGCGGGGGCGCCCTTCGCGCCTCTTCCCGCTGCTTTCTTTTCGCGTTGCTCAATGTTATCGGGACAATCGTAGTTCGGGCAAATTTTCCACGGGCCGCGCGTGGTGGTTACTATCACAAACGGCGCGCCGCATGTGGGGCAAACCTCTTGCGTTGCGGTAATGGTTCCATTTGCCGGAAGCGGGTAGCGCGTTTGACACTCGTCAAAGTTTTCGCAGGTCACAGAACGTTTCAGCGTGCGCGGATTACGACGCGCAATCAGCTTTCCTACGCGCCCTGCCGCAGCGCAATTGGGACATGAGCCCACTTCCACTTCTGGATCTTTATTTGTTTCGCAATGAGGGTCAATGCACATAACGCGCGGCTTAGAGCGAAACGCGGTCACCTTAATTTGCGGCATGCCACAGGTTGGGCACGGAACATCGGTGGCTTCAATTTTACCCTGAGGCAGCGGATACGTTACGTCGCAATCGGGCCAGCCGGCGCATCCTATGAACATGCTCTTGCTTTTTGCGGAAGTGCGCATTTGCAAGTCTTTGCCGCACTTGGGGCACGGGCCTACATAAGCATCGGCCGCCACGGCATCGCCCAGCGCGTCTTTGACTTCTTCCTTGTGCGCCAGCAAAGCGTCAAGCTGTTCTGCCAAAAGGTCGCGCGAGGTTGCCACCACGGTGTCTTTGCTCTTCTTACCAGCCACAATGTCATCCATGCTGGCTTCCAGGTCGGCGGTCATTTCCGAATGAGTGATATGCGGCGCAAACTGCTCAAGCGCATCACACACCGCCATGCCCAGCTGCGAGGGCTCAATGGGGTCATTCTGAATGTACTTTACGGTGTACAGGCGCTCGATAATAGAGTGGCGCGTAGATTTTGTTCCCAGGTTCAGCTTTTCCATTTCCTGGATGAGCTTGCCCTGGCTGTAGCGCGCGGGCGGTTCCGTTTGCTTTTGCGTGCATTCCGCACCGTTAAAGGGAATTACCTGGTTTTCAGCAAGGGTTGGAAGCTGCTCGTCTTTTTTGGTGCCATAGGGGTAAATTTCGCGATACCCCGGTGTTACTACTACATCGCCTTTTGCAATGAAGGTTTCGCCTTCTACCTTTAGCGCAACTTTGGTGCCTTCCACCACTGCTGCACCGGAAAGCGTTGCCAAAAAACGGCGTGCTATCAGGTTGTATATCTTGTAGTCGGCGGCGGCCAGGCTATCGGGTGTAGCGGCTGCCGTGGGGTAAATGGGCGGGTGGTCGGTTGTTTCTTTTTTGCCGCGCGTGGCGGTTAGTTTTGGCTGCGCCAGCAGTTTTTTGCAGTACGGCGCATAGGCGGGGTTGGCGGATATTGCCTGCACCACTTCTTTCAAGTCAAGGGAAGCAGGGTAAACCGTGTTGTCCACGCGGGGGTAGCTAATGTAGCCTGCCATGTACAAGCTTTCGGCAATTCTCATGGTTCTTGCAGGCGAAACTCCCTCGGCTGCGGCGGCTGCCATAAGGCTTGTGGTGTTAAAAGGCACGGGCGGCGCCACTTTGCGCTGCTTCTTTTCCACGGAAGCCACGGTTGCGGTGGTGGCGCCTGAAATGGCGTCCATCACGCGGCGTGCTTCTTCTGCACTTTTGAAGCGGGCGGTCTCGTGACCTGCGGTAAAGGCAGGCACGCTGCCAGCTGCTGCGGCTGTCGCAGGGGCGCTGGCGGCGGCGGTGGCTTCATCGCCTGTGCCAGCATCTTCGCCTTCCCCTTTTCCAAAATGTCCTTTTATCACCCAGTAATCCTCGGGCACAAAGGCCAAACGCTCGCGTTCGCGCGCCACAATAAGCGCCAACGTGGGAGTTTGAACGCGCCCCGACGAGCGGGACTTGCCGTAGCCCGCAAACTTGACCAGCGACAAGTAGCGCGTGAGCACGGTGCCCCACACAAAGTCAATGTCGCGGCGCGATGCCCCGGCTGCCACCAGCTCTTCGTCCATGCTTACCAGGTTTTCAAAGGCGTGGGTGATTTCATGCTTGGTGAATGCGGAATAGCGGGCGCGCGTTACCGGAACGGTGGGGTTTACTTCCAGAATGCAGCCCAGGGCGTCGGAGCCAATGAGCTCGCCTTCGCGGTCAAAGTCGGTTGCAATAACCACGCTATCGGCTTTTTTCGCCAGGTTTTTAAGGCTGCGGATGATTTCTTTTTCCTTGGGGTTCATCTCAATGGGCGCGTACACCAAATACGGCAAGGCGTCCATGTTCCAGCGCTTTAGGTCCAGGCCATCTTCGAAAAACGGGCGCTTCTTTTTGAACGGCGGCTTGGGCAAGCGTGCGGGGATGTTTGCCTTGATGGCTTCCCCATCTGCGGAAATGCCGTGCCAGCCCAGGCGCTTTGTCCACGCCAGCGATTCCGGGAAATCGGATTCAAGAATGTGGCCGCGCAAGCCAATGGCTACCCATTCCTCGCCTTTTACGGTAAAGCGAAATATGGGGGTAGAAAATACTTTGTCGGCTTTGGGGGAACTTGTGCCCAGAAGTGTGGCAATTTGCTTTGCAGCATCGTTTTTTTCGGTAACCACCAGTTTCATGTGGTGCTCCTTTGTCTCATGCGAGCATCTTTCAGCCCGCGCCTTCACACGAAACCCCTTGTTTATTAACGTGTGCGGGGATCATCTTTTGTGCGTTGCGGGTTTGCCTGCCAGTGCTTGTGCGGTGCGTGACTGCAGGCGCCTTTGCGGTGCAGCTTGCAGGTTTGACCGCCAGCGCTTTTGCGGTGCAGCTTGCAG
>CAVDDP010000269.1:0-2755 GCA_963607695.1 Hallerella sp. | reverse complement strand
GGTTTGGGTAATCAGTTTTTGGCAAACATTCGCGACACCGATGCTATATGCGAAGTGGTGCGCTTTTTCGGCAACCCCAACGTGGTGCATGTAGCAGGCAAAGTTGACCCGCAAAGCGATGTTGAAACCATTAAGATGGAACTCATTCTGGCCGATGTTGCTACTTGCGAAAAGGCAATTCCGCGCCTGGAAAAAGAAGCAAAGCGCGATAAAGCAGGGGCTGCAAAGCTTGAAGCCACTAAAAAGGTGCTGGCGGGCTTGTATGAGAACCATCGTGCGCGCACGCTTGATTTAACAGAAGACGAAGTTGCTGCCATCTATGAGCTGCATCTTCTTACCATGAAGCCTATGCTCTACATTGCAAACATTGATGAAGATCAATTGAATGCAGAGCTTCCTGAAATTGATGGCTGCACGCCCGTGCCTATTTGCGCGCAAACCGAAGCAGACCTGGCGGAATTGAACGAGATGGACCCGGAAGAAGCTGCTGAGTTTTTGGCGGACATGGGTTTGAAGGAAAGCGGGCTAGCGCGCCTGGTGCGCGAAGCGTATAAGCTTTTGGGCTTGCAATCGTATTTCACCAGCGGCGAAACGGAAAGCCGCGCGTGGACCATACCTATTGGTGCAAAGGCTCCCCAGGCGGCAGGCGTAATTCACTCCGATTTTGAGCGCGGGTTCATTAAGGCCGAAACGGCATCGTATGAAGATTACGTTGCGCTTGGTGGCGAGGCGGGCTGCCGCGCAGCCGGCAAGTTGCGCCAAGAGGGCAAAGATTACGTGGTGCAAGACGGCGACGTTATGCACTTCAAGTTCAATGTGTAGTGAGGTTTGCGTTGGCTTCTTTCAACGGCGAACAGAATGAAAAAAATACGGTGGCGGAGTTTGATACTTCCGCCACTTGTTTTTCTGGTGTGCATGCGGCAAAAGGAGTAGGAGAAGAAGCTGCGGTACAACTTTCAACCGAGTCGCAGTATTCAGCAGAAGAAATTGCAGCGTTGTTCCCGGTGGGGGTGGAATCGCTTGATGCCTTTTTTGCGCGCACGCCGCGCTTTGCCTTGGCGTTTTCAGGTGGGGCGGATTCCGCATGTTTGCTGGGCGCTGCTGCAAAAGCGGGGTGTGTGGTAAAAGCCTATATGGTTAAAACCGCTTTTCAGCCAGAAGCCGATGTGCAAGATGCGCAACGTGTGGCAGCCGAGTGGAACGTGCCGCTTGAAGTTATATACGCAGATGTTTTGGCACAACCCATTATTGCAGCGAACACGCCCGACCGCTGCTATTACTGTAAATCATTTATTTTTGGCACTATTCTGGAGCATGCCCATGCCAGTGGCTTTTCTGTTTTGTGTGACGGCACCAATGCAAGCGATATGCCACAGCGCCGCCCGGGCTTTCGTGCGTTGGCCGAGCTGGGGGTAGTTTCCCCCTTGCGGCGTGCCGGGCTTGTGAAAGAACAGGTACGTGAGCTGGGGCGCAGTGTGGGCGTGTCGCTTGCCGATAAGCCGCGCTTTTCGTGCTATGCCGTTCATGCTCCTGCAGGGCAGCCGCTCACGCTGCAAGTACTACGCGAAGTTGCTGCTTCTTTTGGGAAATAAACACTGACCCCTTGACTTAAAGCAAACTTTAAGTTGCACAATAGGCAGCATGTTTTAGGGATGCGGGTTGCGGCATTATGCTGTGCCTGTGTTTGTGCTGTGCAAGCAGCACCATAAAAGAGAGAGGTTTCGCATGATCTATAACGAGTTTCAAAATGAAAAAATTTCGGCTTTTGCTATGGGTTGTATGCGTCTTCCCGTGATTGACGGAGACGATAAAGCCATTGATGAAAAAGCGGCGGAAGAAATGGTGGATTACGCCCTTGAGCACGGTGTGAATTATTTTGACACTGCGTGGGGGTATCACGGTGGCAATTCCGAGCGCGTTATTGGCAAGGCGCTGGCAAAGCACCCGCGCGAGTCGTTTAATTTGACCAGCAAATTTCCGGGCTACGATTTAGCAAACATGGGAAAAGTGGAAGAAATTTTCCAGGAACAGCTGCGCAAATGCCAGGTGGATTACTTTGATTTTTACCTGGTTCATAACGTGTGCGAAATGAACATTGAGCAGTATTTAGATGATGAAAAATACGGCACACTGAGCTATTTGCTTGAGCAAAAGAAGAACGGGCGCATTCGTCATTTGGGCTTTTCAGCACACGGAAATATCAACACTATGCGCCGCTTCTTAGAGGCATACGGCACCCACATGGAGTTTTGCCAGCTACAGCTGAATTACTTTGATTACACGTTTCAGGATTGCAAAGGCAAAATGGCCCTGGTGCAGGAATGGGGCTTGCCCGTTTGGGTTATGGAGCCGTTGCGCGGCGGCAGCTTATGCAAGTTATCGCCCGAAGAGCAGGAAAAACTTGCCGCAATTCACCCCGATTGGAATGCGGTAGAGTGGGCGTTTCGCTGGTTACAGGCGCAGCCGGAAGTAACCGTGGTGTTAAGTGGCTCTTCAAGCCTTGAGCAAATGGCTGAAAATATTGCGCTTTTCCAGCAGAAAAAGGAGTTTGGTGAAAAGGAAAGTGCTGCCCTGCAAGAGATGGTAGATGCGCGCGTTCAGGGCAATATTCAACCGTGCACGAAATGCCATTACTGCACGCCGCACTGCCCGCAAGAGATTGACATTCCCTGGATGTTAGAGCTGTTCAACGAGCAAAAACTCTACGGTGCCGGTTTTCTTGTTTCCATGGCGCTTTCGGCGGTTGAAGAAGGGA
>CAVDDP010000268.1:0-2787 GCA_963607695.1 Hallerella sp. | reverse complement strand
ATTTAAGCCATAATAATGTTTTTATGTTTTATCATTCTATTGTTTTAACATTATTTCGTAATTATGTTAAGTCGTAATTATGTTTTATTGTTTTATCATAAAAACGGAATAACATAATTATGTAACAACGTTTTTATGTATTTATGGGTTAACTATTTTTTGCATCATTGCTTTCAAACATTGCTTTTATTACGCCATTAATATGTATTAATGTTTTATGTTCTATTTTGTTGCGCTCTCTCGTTTTCACATTAAAACATTATTATGTTTTAATGCTTTAATGTACCATTACCAAAAATCTAAAGTCAGTTAATACATTAATACAGCTTAATGTATTAATGTATTTTCGTAATAATGGCTTGCTATTTTTATGGCTTAATGTATTAATGTAAATACTTTTTTATGTTTTTACATAAAGCCATTTATATGTAAATTCATAATAATGTAATTACTTTTCGTTGGCTTTATGCGAAAATGGAGCGAAGAAAAAACTTGAACCAAGGAACAATATCGAATTAAGCCATATTAATGTAATTAAGTATTTATGTATTAACGGCTTAACCGAAAAAAAGAATGAGGGAGAATATGAAAACCATAACACTTGCCATGCAAAAGGGCGGAACCGGAAAATCGGTTATTGCGGATCAATTGGGTTATAGCTTGAAAGACAGAGGTTACAAAGTTCAAGTGCTAGACTTGGACCCACAGCAAAGTTCGGTATTTCAAAACTACCTAGAAGAAAACGAGGAGCCCGATTTTCAAATTGTAGACACCCGTGGCGCCCTTGATCTTGGCATCAAGATGGAAGGCAGCGAAGTAAGCATTGAAGATATTATTGAAGCAAGCGATTTAGTAATAATTCCGGTGCTTCCCGAAAACGAAAGCATTGACCCGCTCTCTAAAATTGCGCGCCTTTGTGAATCGCAAAAAGCGAATTGGAGAATTGTGGTTAACCAATATGATCGCCGCCACATTGTAGACTCAATTATTTACGACGACTTAAAAACGTCATACACCAACCACGTTTTAGAAACCACACTCAGCAGATCCGAAGCATTGAAAAAAGCACGCCTTGCAAAAGTAGCGGTAAAAGAAATTGATCCCAAAGCTCGCTACGCATCGGAATTCGAACGCTTAACTGATGAAATTTTGGAGGCAGTAAATGGCAAGTAAATCAAGGCTTGATTTAAAAGCGGCCTATGAAGCAACAAAAAAGAAAAGCTCTCTTGATGAATTAAAAATTACGGCGGGCATACCCCTGAACGAAGATGTAGAAACAAGCAGTAAAGCAGAGAAGGCGAGTAGCGAAAAAGAAGAAGGGGAGAAGGCTTCTTCAAAAAACACTTCTGAAAAAGCTCAAACCGAAAAACAAAAAGAAGAACCTAAGGAAGACGCAACCGCAAAACCCGCACGATCTGAAAAAAAATTAGGGCGCCCCTTTGCCGATGAGCGTAGTATGGGCAAAACCGAAAAAATCACGGTTTTAATTACCGAGCAAGAAGCAAAAGCAATCCGCGATTATTGCTACCAAAACAACGTGGTAAAAGTAACGGTAGTGCGCGATGCCCTTGATGAGTTCTTTCAATCGCGCGGCTACTACTAAGGGGAGCATTCACATTTGTTAACATTTTGCTAGCTTTTTGTTAGCTTCACAGTTTTCCCAGTTAAAACATATGTTATACTATTGCTAACAAATTGTTAACAAATACAACAAGCAAAAATCAGGAGCAAAAATGACCGCAAGAATATACGCCATAGCAAACCGCAAAGGTGGCAGTGGAAAAACAACAACAACGTATTCCATGGGGGCAGGCCTTGCTCATAAAGGGTACAAAGTGCTTCTTATTGACATGGACCCTCAGGGCGACTTAACCGAGTGGGCAGGGTATGACCCTTACGAAAAAATTCAGGTTTACGACGTTTTAGCGGGGTTCGAAAAAATAGAGCACACCATTACCAACATTGAAGAGCGCCTTGATCTTGTTCCCACCGACGCAACGCTGTGGAACGTAATGGATGACCTATCCACCAGAAAAGAATCAGACCTGGTTCGCCTGAAAGAGGCACTCAAAGAAGTACGGGAAAACTACGACTTTATTCTTATAGACACGCCGCCTTCCTTTGGCGTACTTGCTTATAATTCCTACATTGCCGCAGCTAATGGCCTTATTGTAACAACCGATACTTCCACTTTTGCCATTCGCGCCATGGAAGAAGTAATAGATGCCGTAGAAAACATTCGCGAGCTAAACAAAGGTGCCTATCCCGTAGGAGTTTTAGTTACGCGCTATAACGGGCGAAGCAAGTCAATGCGGTCGTTACGCGACACAACCATTGAGTTTGGCGAATACTGGAACATTCCCGTTTACGACACCGCCATTAGAAACACAACCGCCGTAATTGATGCGTTAAACAACCGGGAAAGCATCTTTAGCGTGAAAAATACCATGGCAGCAAACGACTATATGAAATTCATAGATGAGTTCCTGGAAAAAGAGGGAATAGGAAAGGCTCAATAATGGCAGAACCAAAACATTCCCACAAAAACCCTAATGAGAACGTGGGGGTTTCCCGCTTAAAGCCAGGTCAAAAGCATACAAAGGAAGAATACGAGGCAAAGCGGGAAAAAAGGAAAAACGAGTTAGTGCTGGTGGGGGCTCGCGTACCGCGTTATCTTGCAAACGAAATTGATGAAGTTATTGCGCAAACAAACAGCACACGCCGCCTGGTAACCAAGCAGGAATACATTGCCGAAATTCTTGCGCGCGCTTTAAAGGAAGATAAGGA
>CAVDDP010000267.1:0-2788 GCA_963607695.1 Hallerella sp. | reverse complement strand
ATTTGCCGATGTCATTGGGTTTTTCCGGGAAGAAACCATAACGGGTGTGCATGTTCTTATGGTTCGCGAAGGGCGCATTATCAACAGCAACGAGTTTATTTTGAATAAGGGCACTAACGTTGTAGACCAGGACCTTCTGCATTCTTTTTTGCTGCGTTACTACGATGTTTCAACTTCAATTCCGCATGAAGTTATTGTGCGCGATATCCCTGAAGACAAAGAAGCAATGAGCTTGTGGCTTACCGAAAAACTGGCAAGTAAACATGGGGCAAAAGTGAAGTTTGTGGCTCCGGAAAAAGGCGAGAAGGCAGACCTTTTGAACCTTGCCGAAACGAATGCCCGGCATGCGCTTACGCGCTATAAAGTGCGCACCAATTACGATGACCAGCGCATTAACAATGCACTCTTGCAGTTGGAAAGTGCTCTTGCGCTTGAGCGCCCGCCGCATCGCATTGAGTGTTTTGATATTTCCACGAACCATGGTTCTTATACGGTGGCTTCTATGGTGGTGTTTGAAAACGGAAAGCCGGCAAAGAATCAGTATCGGCGTTTCAAGATAAAAGCCCAGCTTGATGAGTCGAATGACTTTTTGTGCATGCAGGAAGTAATGAAGCGGCGCTACAGTTCCCAGCGCATGGAAGATGAGCGCTTTGGTGCCAAGCCCGACCTTATTATTTTGGATGGCGGCCGCCCGCAGCTGAATGCGGTTTTGGAAATGTTTGAAGAAATGGGCATTCACGATATTGCTTTGTGCGGCCTAGCTAAGCGCGATGAAGAGCTTTTTGTTCCGTGGCAGGAAAGCGGCCCGGTTGTTTTACCGGGTGGGTCTGCCTCGCTTTATCTGGTAAAACAGGTGCGCGATGAGGCTCATCGTTTCGCCATTACGTTTCATCGTGAGTTGCGCACGAAAGGCATGACGCTTTCGGTTCTTGATGAAGTGGCGGGGCTTGGCCCGGTGCGCAAAAAAGCGCTGCGTAAAAAGTTTCGTTCCTTCGCGCGTTTAAAGGCGGCAACGCTTGACGAGCTGTGTAGTGTGCAAGGTGTGCCTGTTGAAGTTGCGCAGGAGCTTTATAGCGTGCTAAGGCAGTATAATGGGCAGCAAGAAACACCGCAGGACGAATTGCAAGACATGCAGGAAGATGCGACACCAGAAGTGCAACAAGAAACAGCACCACAGGGGGCATCACATGTGGCACCGGAAGCGCCGCAAAATACGGTGCAAAGATTTTCAAAGGAGAGTTCTTATGACCCCGAGTAACGAAACACCAATTGAAGAAAGCAACAAGCATTTAGACGTGACCGTTGATAAAACTACCATGCCTAACCTGGTTATTATTACGGGTATGAGTGGTGCAGGGCGAACCGAAGCAATGCATGTTTTTGAAGACATGGGCTATTTCTGTGTTGATAATTTACCTGCCCCTTTGATTGCTGATTTAGTGGATTTGCGGGCTCCCAGTTCGCAAGAAGCCACCAATACCTATACCGCCGTGGTATGCGATGCACGCAACCATGTTTATTTCGAAAGCCTTGACAATATTTTGCGCTCACTTGATGAGAAAAACATTGATTATCGCGTGGTGTTTTTAGATGCCGCAGATGAGAAGCTTGTTTCTCGCTACAAATCTTCGCGCCGCCGCCACCCGTTGTGCGACGACGGTTCAAGCATTGGGCAGGGCATTCAGCGCGAACGCATGCTTCTTTCCTTTGTTGCTAAGCGCGCCGATTACACTATAGATACCACCGATATGCTTCCTGCCCAGCTTCACAACCGTTTGCGCTCTTTATTCGGAAGCGAAGAAACCCGAAAATCTTTGAGCGTTTCTGTTTACTCGTTTGGCTTTAAGCATGGTGCTCCAACCGATGCCGATGTGGTAATTGACGTGCGCTTTTTGCCAAATCCCTACTATGACCCCGAGCTAAAAACATTAACGGGCTTGGATGACCCCGTTCGCAAATTTGTTTTGGATTGTTCCGAGACCGAGCTTTTCAAAAAGCGTTGGTTCGATTTGCTGGATTGCGTTATGCCTGGTTATGTTTCGGAGGGAAAACAGCAACTTGCTATTGCCATTGGTTGTACCGGTGGGCAACATCGAAGTGTAGCATTGGCAGAAGCAACGGGGGATTATCTGAAATCAAATGGGTATCGGGTAAGTGTTGCGCATCGTGACTTAATGAAAGCGGAAACAAAACCAGCGCCTGACCCGAATGAAAACAGTGACCTTTCAGGCAGCACACATGACGCACAGGTAACAAACAGCGCAAGCGCGTTTGTTGATTAAGGTTGTGTGCTATGGCTCTTTCACATTTTACTCACGACCCTTCGCTTACTTCCCAATTCAAACCTTTGTCTGCTATGAAAAGCGCTGTTTCTGCACCGCTTGGTTCCCTGAATGGAAAGCGGGTAGTGGTGGTAGGAGGCGGCACAGGCGCGCCCATGTCTATTCGCTGCCTTTTAAGCCTTAACTGCCAGGTAAGCGCTGTTGTTGCTATGGCCGACGACGGTGGCTCCACCGGCGAACTTAGAAAGCAAGCAGGGGTAACGCCGCCGGGCGACGTGCGAAAATGCTTAGCTGCATTCGCCGCACACCCCGACGACACGTTTGTGCAAGCGTTCAAATACCGTTTTCCGTTTGCCGACAATCACGCGTTGGGAAACCTGCTGCTTGCTGCTTTGGAAGATGCCTCGGGGTCTTTCCCGGAAGCAATCGAAATATGCGAACGCCTTTTGCAAGCGCGCGGGCATGTGCTTCCCTCTACGTTAACGCACGTTGAACTTGCGGCGCGC
>CAVDDP010000266.1:0-2796 GCA_963607695.1 Hallerella sp. | reverse complement strand
GTGGTGGAGCAAGGGGGAGTGGTGGAGCACGGCAGTAAAGGGTGAGCGGAAGCGCCTACTTTTTTACTTGCGCAAGGACTGTTGCTTTGACTTCTGCGTGATATTCGGGTTTCACCAGGTAATAGGTAAGTGCTTCAAGCACCGTTTCAAAAGGAACGCCACGCCCCACAATCTTGAAGTTGGTAATGCCGTAACGCTCACTTAACGCCTGCACCTCTTCCGCGGTGAAAATTACGGGGTGACCCGGTTCGTGGGCGAAGAAATCGGCCTTTTTGTGCGGGCAGGTAAAGCTGGTTACCGCATTATTCTGCTGATCAAGGCTGTTGTGGCGGTAATGTTCGGCGCGCAAAGGGCAGCCGGCAACGCAGAATTCGTTGACCATGACCTCTGCCTTTTCGGGGTGCTCGATGGCGCTTAAAAACGCATTGTTTTTATGTACGGAATAATCAAGCACCACGTAATCGTTTTCACAACATGCCTGATTAAATGCCGCCACATCAGTAATGGCACGCGTGGTAGAAAGCACGGTTTTCATGCCAAAAGCGCTGCGCACGTAATCGCGCACAAAATCACTGTACACAATAGCTTGCGCGCCATGAGCGGCGCCGCGCGTCAAGATTTCCTGAACGTAGGGGTCCTTAAAGTCTTGCTGCGTGGCAAATTCGTTGGTAAGCGTAAGCCGCGCGCACAGGCCGTACTCGTCAAGAATTTCATAAGTGCGCTCAATGTGGCTTGCGCTGTATTTGTTGCGCACCAGCGTTCGCCCGCCGTTTAGCGCGCAGCTGGGGAAGCATCCGTAAATGCTTCCTACCTGCACCTGGGGGCGGCACACTTCTGGCTGCATAGCAAGAAGGCGGCAAAAGAATAGGTTTAAGCCTAGCCCCTGCGTGAAATCTGGCAACGTGTACGTAATCAAACTGCGCTCCTTGTGCTTCTTGTGGTGCTCTTTGGTATTAAAAATGCCCCGTGTTAATGTTAGGGCCAAACATGCTGGCGAATTTATCGTACATCGATTCAGGCGTGTTGGGTAGCCATTGCGGGCGCTTAAGTTCCAGAAACAGCTCTTCTTTTCCTAAGAATTGCGTAAGCGTTAGTTTGGGGGTTACCGTAATGGCGCCTTTCGCGCAAATTTGTTCGCAGCAGCGGCATTGCATGCACAACGAGGGGCGATGCATAAGGCCAAAAGGCTCGTCTTCGTTTTCGGGCGCGCCGTGGGCAACTAAAGCGCCGGTGGGGCAAAACACCGCGCACATGCGGCATGACATGCATTTGCTGGTGTCTATTTCCACGCGCCCTACCAGGCGTGTTTCAACCTGGGTTTCTGTGGGTTTGCCCAGGTGGCGCAGGCAGTTGTACAAACGGGTGCGCTTGAGCGGAATATGATGCGAGAGCGTGCCTTGTTTGCCCACTTTCACGTACAGGTCATCAAGGGTGTTGGGCGTGTCTGCTGCTGCGGAGGTGTCCAGCGAGTATGCGGAAGTGTCCGGCGCGTCTGCTGCTGTGGAAGTGTCCAGCGCAGCGCCTTCATCTGCGCCCGCGCCCGCCGCTGCAGAAGGTGCCGCATCGCCCGCCACCGAAACAGCCGCGCCACAGCAATCCTGTGCCTTCTGAACGGCATCGATAACAGCGGGTGGCCACTCTTCCGTAAGCTCAATGGTACACTCACTGCGAAACGCGTGCAGTAAGCTTGCTGCCGATTCGCACACTTCCTTGCACAGCTTGCCACCAGCAGCATGCGCGCAGCTTTCGCAGGCACCATGCACCAGGAAAACACCGTGCGCGCCCCGCGCCGCCTGCTCAACAAGCAGGCTTTCATCCACATGCCCCAAACAAGGAAGTTCACACACCTTGGCGCACGATAGCGCTTCACTCGTGTATTCCTTAATTTGGGCAGCCTGCTCGCAACAAAACACGGTGTATCCGCCAAACGCAACAAGCGACTGTTTTGCGGCAGCAGCAATTTCTGCCGTGCTGGGGTGAGCAAGCGTAATAGCACCGGTAGGGCAGGCATTGGCGCAGGTACCGCACGCAATGCATAAGCTTGCGTTGGCGTGCAGCTCGCCGTTTTCACGGTGCAAAACCCCTGCCGCACAGGAATCAACGCAGCGCTGACACGTGGCGTTACGGTTGCGAACAGAAATGCAGCGCGTGGGCTCAATGGCAATGTTTTGCCTGTTCATACCTTGTAAAAGGGTGTACATACTGGTGTTTAATGCCATGAAAACCTCCTTAAGGCAATTTCCCGCAACGTATTACGACTGCTCTTTTTCGCCGCTGGCCTCTACCGCTTCTACCGCCTTTACCGCGCCTTCAGTCTTACCAGGCAAAACGGGGAAGTGTATAGCGCTTGCAGGGCAGGCGTCGGCACAAGCGCGGCACTTGCTGCAATCGTTCAGGGTGGTGCGGCCCAGCGCGGTATTGTGCAGGTTAATGCCTTCGGGGCATGCCTTCACGCACAAATTGCACTCGGCATTTTTTGTTGCCTGCAGGCATTTTGTGGTGTCAATAACCGGGCGAAACGTTTTGTTTGCTCCGCTGAACAGGCTTAATAGTGCGCCCAGGGGGCACAGGTTGTGGCACCAGCGCGGCAGCAAAAACAGCTCTACAAATACAATTACGGGAAACACAATGATAGTCCAGGTGGTTTTTCCAAAAGCAAAAAGCTGCATAATCAAAAGCACGGTGGCAAACGTAAGGCCAACAGGGCAGGCAAGGCAAAACACGGGGTAGCCAAAAAGAAGCGAGGTTATAAGTGCCACCGCCAAAATAATATGGCGGCTGTCCAGGTGAATTCCC
>CAVDDP010000265.1:0-2801 GCA_963607695.1 Hallerella sp. | reverse complement strand
TCCTATTTTATTTTATTCATACTTAAAAAATGTAGGAGGAAATCAGCATTTTTCAGTTTTCCTCCTACATTTGCTGTTTCTCATGAGTTTATATGCGGCTCTAGGCAATTCCACCGTTTGGCAAAACAGCGGAACAGAGCCGCTCATAATGCAGAAAAACACCCTGCTCGTGCAGCTTTTCGATGTTTTCCCAGGAAACAAGCGCAAAATCAATCACTTCGCTGGGTTGCACGTGCACGTCGCTCTCGCGGAAATCAAGAGTAAAGCGAAAAATATGATTGAGATAATTATCGCCGCGTGCCAAATCAACGTTTTCATAGCGATAAAGAAGCTGGGGCTCAAGGGCACTAACGTTAATGCCGGTTTCTTCAAAAACCTCACGCTTGACTGCTTGAACAGGAGTTTCACCTGCAAGAACGCCGCCACCCGGAACTTCCCACCATCCGGCTGCCCATTTTTTGTCAAGGGCGCGGCGCGTGATAAGAATTTTTCCTTGAGCATTTTGCAACACGCCTAACACATAAAGCATATACTGGCCTTCTTTAAGAAAAAGCCCTTTTCGCGGGGCAGTAATGCCTAACAATTGCCCTTGCGCGTTGTAAATATCAATCATTTCTTGAGCGTTTCTATGCTCCACAAATGTCTCCTTGGTTTTTGGTTCTGGTTCAGCATTTCATTAATGTGCGGTATACGCCATATACTTTTGCGTTTCCCAAAGCGTTATCACCGCGCGCTCAAGTATAACCCAGAGCGTCTTGGCGGCACCGCTCTTTCTCAGCCGATGGTCACACTTGCGGTAATAACCGCAAGAACACAGCCGCAAAAATGAACAAGTCGCGCGGTATTGTACATTGATAAGGCGCTACGTTACTTGGGATAATAATTGCTATTGTTTACCCTTACGAAACCCTTATGAAAAGGACTGTTATGAAAAAAGTTTTCACTGTTTTCGCTCTTTGTTTCTGCTGTGCCCTTGCTTTTGCAGCATGCGCGCTTGCGGGGTGCGCATCCTCAGGTTCTTCTGCTTTATCCAGCAGTACCGCCAGCACAACAGCAAGCAATAGCTCCGCCACAACCAGCACCACAAAAATTACCATTGGCACCTTAGCTACCGAAGACATTCTTCCGTGCTGGGTGGCTCAAGAAGAGAACTTATACGCTGAACAGGGGCTTGAAGCCGAAGTGGTAGAGTTCCAAAGCGCTTCTGAACTTATTGCTGCCATATCTTCCGGCAGCGTGGATTTTGCCATGACCGACCCCATGGTTACTGCCAGCTTGTATGCGTCGGGCGCCAACGTGCAAATTCGCTGGGTTACCCTGGGTGCAACAGCAAGCCAAGGCCGCTTTGGCATTATGACATCCGACCCTTCCATTACTTCTTTGGCCGACCTTGCGGGTGTACCGGTTGGTGTTGGATCAAATACCATTTTGGAATATGTGATGGACACCCTTTTTGAACGGGCAGGTATAACAAGCGACCAGGTGGTCAAAGAAGAGCTGCAAAAACTTCCCGTGCGCTACCAGGCCATGGCAGCGGGTACCGTAAAGGCAGCCGCTCTTCCTGCCTCGCTTTTAGCATTAGGGGAAGCAGCCGGATACACCGTTGTTGCCGACGACACCACGGGTGAAAACATTTCGCAATCGGTAATGATTTCCTGCGGAAGCGAAACGTCAAACAGCACCTGCGACGCATTTGCGCGCGTTTGGGATACGGCAGTAGCGCACATTAACGCGCAGCCGGAAAACTATCGCGCGTTGCTGGTGCAAAAGGCATCGCTTTCTGAAAGTATTGCGCAAACCTATGAAGTAAGCACATACCCTACCGCAGCCCTGCCTGAGCAATCCATGATAGATAACGTTTTGACCTGGATGAAAGCAAAAGGCTACTTGCAAGACAACATTAGCTACGATGCAACAACGGGGTGTTTTAATGGGCGTTCGTAAGCAGCGCAGCAAAACACTTTGGAAAGCGTTTTGCTTTATCTTTTCTTTGGCTTTTGTTTTGGCAGGGTGGCATCTTACCTCGCTCATTTTAGCAACACCCGCGCTGCCAACCCCCGCACAGGCGCTTTCGGTATGCGCGCAATATGCCGCAGACCTTATGCCCGATTTTTCCATAAGCGCATATCGTATGGCAGCATCGCTTTTGGCAGGAACACTTCTAGGTGTTCCTGTGGGTATTGTACTGGGCAGCTGCCCTAAATTTGACCAATTATTTGCGCCTGCACTTTACCTTTTATATCCCATACCCAAAATTGTTCTTTTGCCTATTTTGCTGGTGCTTTTGGGGTTTGGAAACGAACTTAAGATTGTACTTATTGGTCTTACCATCTTTTTTCAAGTGGTTGTTGTTATGCGCGATGCCGTAAAAACAATTCCGCCTGATTTTATTGCAGCGGCTCGAACCCTTGGTGTTGGGTATGTACGCCGCACTATTCACGTGGTGTTTCCAGCTACGCTCCCGCAGCTTTTTACCTCGCTGCGGGTAAGCAGTGCGGTTGCCATTGCTGTGCTCTTTTTTGCCGAGGCCATTGCGGGGTCCACGGGGCTTGGTTACTTCATTATGAATAGCTGGGGAATGGTGAATTACCCACGTATGTTTGCCGGCATTGTTGCACTTGCCCTTTTGGGCGTTATTTTCTACGAAATGTTTGACCTGGTAGAACGGAAAATTACGGCGTTTTAGCAAACGCCGTAATTATTCGACGCTGCGCGGCAGCTGCACGGGCATATTCGCCCTTACCGCTTTATTATTCCGCTGTTTTAACAAACAGCGGAATTACTCGACGCTGCGAAGCGCC
>CAVDDP010000264.1:0-2807 GCA_963607695.1 Hallerella sp. | reverse complement strand
TAATAAACACCACGTCACAGCTGTTTTCCTCCACGCCAGCACCCAGCAAATCCTCGGGGTAGCCGTGCAAAAACGTCATGTTGCTTTCGGGCAAACCGGTATCATGCCATGCGCGGTCGGAACGCTGGCGCGCCTCATCCAAATGCTCCTGCGCCCATTCAACACCAATCACCGCACCCGTTTCGCCCACGCGCGAGGAAAGCTTGAACACGCCTTTTCCGCGGCGACACCCAATATCTAACACGCGCTTGCCAAACAAATTATCGGGAAGCGTCATTTTGCAAAGCGAAGCAAAGCCGTATTCAAATTGCGCTCCGGAATAATAGTTTGCAAGGTCGGCAGCATCGCGCTCAGCTGCGCTTGCCTGCGCGCGTGCGCCTTCGCGTTTTTGCTGAGCGCCAGCCAATTTACTGCCGTCTAAGTTCAACTGCGCCACGCGTTGCTGCAGGTCACTGGTGTGTTGGTCTACCTGCATGCTTTCGTTGTGCGCATAGTAGCTGGCATTGCCAAAATGGTTAATGAACTGCGACGTTGCCTTGCGCGCCGTAAGTTCCGTTACAAACACCAGCGATTCTGAACCTTCCGCAAATACTTCATCTATAAATGCAAAAGCAGCATCCATTTTTGCATTTGCCTCTTTCATGGAGCGCTCAAAATCGCTCACACACGTGCGATAATCGCCGTGCACCAGCTCAAATGCTCGGCCGCCACCACTTGCCCCCGCAAGCGTGCAATTGGCAATAAAGCTTTCCAGCGTAGCAATAAACTTACGCTCGCTGCGCACCCGGCGCACTGCCATAACGCCCGACGTTTTCGCACGCGAAAGTATGTCCTTGCGCTCACGCACCAGCGCACCCAGCGTTTCTTCCACACTTGAACCGCCCTCAAGCGCAGGGCGAATATCACGCAGCGCATCGCGGGTGCGCGCCAAAACATCTTCGGCAAGCAGCACATCTGAGGCATACCCGCACAGGGCATCTATAAGAAGCCCCAGCAGGGCAAGGCGCTCGTCAAACTTGGCATCCTGGGCGCGCTGGATAATTTCTGCACTTGCCTGACCAGCCAAAATAGACTCAATTTGATAATCGGAGCGATACTTGTTAAACAGCAAGTAATACGTTGCAAACTTATCGGAAATATCGTCATCCTGAAGAAACTGCTCAATTAAGTCTTTGTTCACCGGCTTGCCCATGCGCTCAAACAGCTTGATAATCTCCGACAAGTCTTCCCAACCACGCGCCGTAACAAAGCGCTTGCCCGCCGGCGTTGAAATAACGGAATAGAAATTCTCTTTCTTTAAATCCAAAAACGAAAGAACCGCAGGGTGAATATCGTGGTCAATAGCGTAGGTGCGCCACGCCTCATACGACGGCTCAACCACCACTTTGCGCAAACGGTCAAGCGTTACAATGTCAAACTCATGCACACTTTTGTTGTATTCCGGCGGGTTGCCCGCACACACAACCACCCAATTATCAGGCACTTTATGGCGCCCAAACGTTTTAAACTGCAAAAACTGCAACATGCTGGGGTACAGCGTTTCTGAAACGCAGTTAATCTCGTCCAAAAACAGCACGCCGCGCGCCACACCCGTTTGCTCCATGTAATCGTACACGCTTGCCACAATTTCGCTCATGGTATATTCAGAGGCATCATATTCGGTGCCTTCATAATTATGATGAACAATCAGGGGAAGACCCAGCGCGCTTTGGCGCGTGTGGTGCGTCATGGAATAGCTAACCAGGCCAATGCCCAGCTCCTGTGCAATTTGCGCCATAATGGCCGTTTTACCAATACCCGGCGCGCCCAGCAAGAAAATGGGGCGTTGCTTTGAAGGGTCAATGCAGTACATGTCCTCTTCGTCTTTTGCCAGATACGCCTCTATGGTATCTTTGACCTGCTGTTTTGCTTGTGCGATATTCACGCTGCACTCCTTTTTCCTTATTCCGTTATGCGCCGCACTCGCGCGGCGTGCACCCTGCTTGGGCCGCATTTTTGCATGGCACCCGGGCGCCTACAAGCCGTAAATCTCTTCCTCATCCATTACCACGCGCATTGCCCACGGCGGAACCGTAATGCTTCTTGCGCCATCATCCATAAACACAAATGCCGTTTCATACGCGGGCGCCACCGGGGGAAAGGTTCCTAAACCATCGGTAAAATAAATAAGCCCGCGCAGGTTTTCAAATTCGCCTTTATCAATAAGCTCTTGTACATAGTCAAAAACGGGCCTGAAATCGGTGCCGCCAAAGCCATATGCCTGGAATTCACGACAGTATTTCTCCAGGTCTTGCGCGTTTTCTATCTTTAAATCGGTTTGGATTTTGTTGTCGCATTGAATAATGTGAATGTTCACCTTGTTACCAAAGCCTTCGCTTTCGCGCAAAATATCGTAAGTGCGCGTTACAAAGTTACGAATGAGCGCGCCCGAGCAGCTGCCCGAGGTATCAAGCGCAATCACAAACTCGCGCACACGGTTGCTTTCCTGGTATTCCAGCGGCTCCACCAGCGGCATGTTGCCATAGGTGTTCAAGCCATACGTGTAATAAATGTAGTCAAACTCATCGTCGTTTATTTTCATGTCTTCGCCCATGGTGGCAAATTGCCGCAGGAAATCGCGATAGTTTGCCAGCCGGCGGTTTGCAACTGCCAGGTTCTGCGAAAGCTCCTGGCCTGACCCGCTACCTTGTGAGAACGACTGCACGTCCATCTCTATTTGCTTCGCAATTTCTTCCCACTCTTCACGCTGTTTTTGAAGAGCGTCGCGAAGTGCCTGCTCTTGAGCCGCTTGCCGTTCGGGGTCGGCG
>CAVDDP010000263.1:0-2815 GCA_963607695.1 Hallerella sp. | reverse complement strand
CAGCGGCACGGGCATTGTGGTTGAAATTTACGGAAACGCCGATGAAAACGGCACCAACGTGCAGTTAGGCAGCGCCAGCGATGAAAACACGCAGGCCTTCGCCTTAAATTACAACGAAAAAACCGGCTACTACACCATTACCAACTACACCTCGGGCAAAGTTTTGGATGCGTCGAATGGCGGCACCTCTAACAACACCAACGTTTGGCAGTACGCCTCAAACGGTACCGCAGCGCAACAATGGAACATCACGAAAAACGCTAACGGAACCTTCACGTTAACCAACGCAAAAAGCGGCAAGGCGCTTACCATTAATGGCAGCGCCGTAAAAGCGGGCGCAAACATTATGCTCTACGATTTGCTTAGTTCAAAGGCCGCTACCCAAAGCTTCGCGCTTACCCCCACCACCGTTAAAGTGCAGGCAGGCAATTTTGTAATTTACAATGGCGAAGATAACGACCTTTTGTGGGATGTGCCTGCGGGGTCTACCAGTGAAGGTACCACTCCTGCACTGTACTGGGGAAACGGCACGCTTGCGCAGAAATTTGTGATTGAAGCTGCCGATAACGATACCTGGTACATTCGCCCCGTGATATCAGGGCAATACGTAAGCATGAACTCAAACGGCACGGTAACGCAGCAAAACGAAAACGCCAGCTACACGCAGAAATGGTACATTACGCCCACTAACAACGGACACTTCGCCATTTCAACTTCTGCGAGTGGCGGCATGCTTATTGGAGTGCGCGGTTTAAGTTTGAGCAGCAAGCTGTACGGCGCAAGCAACGCCAATTATGCAAGCTGGAATTTTGTGCAAACGCGGCTTTTGAGCGATGGCTACTACACCATTCGCTTGCAAAGCAACACCGATGTAGCCTTAGAAGTGTACCAAAACAGCATTTCAGCGGGCGGAAACATTACCACATGGCACACCGGCGACTACAACCAGCAAAAGTTCTACCTTGAATCTGTTGGAAACGGCTATTACACCATTGAAGGCTCATGGTCTTTGCTTGTGCTGGATGTTGAAAGCGGCAGCGCAAAGGCGGGCGCCAACGTTCAGCAGTACTACAGCAACGGAACAAATGCCCAAAAATGGCTGGTTACCTGGGATGATGGCGCTTTCGTGTTCAAGAGCGCGCTGGGCAACTTCGCCTTGAGCTTAAGCAGTTTAGATGCGGGCTCCAACGCTCAGCTTGCCACCTATAACAGCTCTTCTGCTAACCAGCGCTTCCTTTTGAACCATGCCACCATGGGCAGAGCAAGCATTGAAGACCTGATTTCCATTCTGGATGAATACGCCACAGGCGATGGCCTGGTAACTTTCCGCGGTTCAGGCAGCCTTTCTTCCAGCACGCTTGACGACATTTGGAGTGCGCTCTACGATTTTTGGGATATTGGAACATCGGTTGGCTTCACGCTGATTGACCTTACCACGGGCGCGGGCATTACGTACAACTCCGACACCGCTTACCACAGCGCTTGTTCTATTAAAGCCCCCTACTCCATTGCGCTGGCGGAATATGTTCCCAGCTCATTGGATGAATGGCAAGGATCATTCTGGCATGCGCTTGACTACTCCAACAACGAAACGTACCAGGCCTACTTCTACAATTACGGCACGTGGCCCTTGGAAGAATACAACGAGATTGGCCATGTGGAAAACTTCTCGTGGTACGGCTGGACCGCACGCTACTCGGCAGAAGATTTGTGCCGCATGTGGGTAGTAGCGCAGGACTACCTGTTGGGCGGCACCGACAACGCCGCATGGCTGCGCGACGTGCTGTCGCAGAACACGGCAGGTATTACGCGCCAGGTAGTAGACGATTACGGCGCAAGCCCCGTGTATGCGAAGTCGGGTTGGACCGACACCTCGCGCACTGAAGGGTGCCTGGTAATGGATGGCGATCACCCCTATGTGTGCGCCATTATGACCACCACCAACATGAGTCACGATTACTTGTTGCAAAACCTTGCCGATGCGCTCTATCGCGCACACCGTGATTTGATTTCGTAGCTTGTTCGTTTAGCTTGGTAAACGCGGAAACCTCCCCTTTGACCTTGGTGTTTAAAGGGGAGGTTTTATGTTTGAGCGACTAAACTGCACCCATAGTTTTTTGGCATTTCTTCATTGAAGCGCTTTATAGCTCCAGGTCAAACCCTAGATCAAAGGCGCTAAAACTTTCGGGTGCTGCTGATTGTTGGGCGAATTCCAGTAAGAGTGCGGCAGCTTCTGCTTGGCCAAAATCTGCCGCACGTGTTGCAAGGGAAGCTGCCTTCTGCTGAAGGACAAACCCTTTCTGAATAAGCCATTTCGTATGGGGCGCTTCATAGCGCACGGCTTGGAGAATTTCGTCAAAATGTTCAGTTACAAACTGCTCGCACTCGGGCGAAAGCGCGCTTTTTTCGCCTTCAGCAGCCGCCAACTTTACGCACCCCGCTGCAAACGGAAGTTGCAATTGAGGCGGCACCGCTGCCGAAAACGGCATGCCCGGCACCACCAGAACATCAAGGTTTGCGGGCGCAAAAAAGCCTTCAGGAATAAAGCCCCCTTCAAGCCACAGCTCATGAATATGCAAGCAGCTGGTAAACACATTGCTGCCAACCGCATTCACCCCTGCTGGAATATGGAGTTCTTCTAGCGCGGAGCAGCCATAAAAGATATGGTCTGAAAGCGCTTCAAGCGTTTCGGGCAAACGCACATAACGAAGCGATGAACAGCCATAAAAGGCATCGCGGTCTACATGCTTCAACTTTGGTGGAAGCGTGATTGAACAAAGCCCGCTGCATTTTGAAAACGCCCACGAGCCTATAT
>CAVDDP010000262.1:0-2844 GCA_963607695.1 Hallerella sp. | reverse complement strand
TACTTCTTCATCACTTGCATCCAGGCGGCCATAGCGAATATTCTCGCGAATGGTTCCATTAAAAAGCCAGGTGTCTTGCAACACCATGCCAAAACGGCTGCGAATATCGGCACGGCTAAACTCGCGCAAATCACGCCCGCCAATACGAATAGCGCCGCCGCTTACATCGTAGAAACGCATGAGCAGCTTCACAATGGTTGTTTTGCCTGCACCCGTGGGGCCTACCAACGCAACGGTTTGACCTGCTTCTACCTTCGTTGAGAAATCGTGAATAACCAGCTTGTTCTCTTCGTAGCCAAATTGCACGTGGTCAAACTCAATGGAGTTGTCACCGGTGCCGGCAGTTTGCGGCGCAAGGTCAAGGCTTTCCTCTTCTGCATCCAAAAATTCAAAGATGCGCTCGGCCGATGCAACAAGCTGCTGCACAATGTTGCTAATTTGCGTAAGCTGAGATAACGGCTGCGTAAAGTTTTTCACGTATTGGATAAACGCCTGAATGTCGCCCACCGTAATAATGCCCTGAACAGCCAAAAAGCTGCCCAAAATGGCCACCGCCACATAGCCCAGGTTGCCAATGAAATCCATAACGGGCTTCATGAAACTTGAGATATACATGGCGCGCCACGCTGCGTTATACAAGCGGTCGTTCGCATCGTTAAAGTTATCAATGGTGCTTTGCTGCATGTTGAACGCTTTGATAATGGCGTGCCCTGAAATGGATTCTTCCACCACCGCGTTCACTTCACCCAAAAGGCGCTGCTGTGCCAGGAAATGCTTTTGCGAAGCTTTCACCAAAAGCAGAATAAACACGGCAGAAAGGGGCAGCAACAAAAGCGTGACCAGCGTCATGAGCGGGTTGATGGTAAGCATCATAACCACCACGCCCAAAATGGTTGCAACCGAGGTAATCATTTGCGTTAAGCTTTGATTTAAGCTTTGCCCCAGGGTGTCAACGTCGTTGGTAATGCGCGAAAGCGTATCGCCAATTGAGTTTTTATCGAAAAAGCCAAAGGGCATGCGGTTGATTTTTTCCACAATATCCTGGCGCAACTTGTAGCACATGCGCTGCGACACGCCCGACATAAGCCAGCTTTGCACAAACGAGCACACCGATGACAAGCCGTACAGCGCAAGCGTTGCTATAAGAATGCCCGCGATAAACTCAAAATCAATGCCGCCCGTGCCGTTCACTTTTTCAACCAGGCCGCTGAAAAGCTCGGTTGTTGCTTGCGAGAGCACCTTAGGGCCAATGATGTTAAACACCGTGCTGCCCAGCGCAAACACCACCACAAAAATAAGCGCAATTTTATAGAAGCCCAAGTAGCTTAAGAAGCGTTTCAGTGTTCCCTTGAAATCCTTCGCTTTTTCGCCCGGTGCCATAGGTCCATGAGGGCCACCCACCGGCCCACGCGGCCCGCGCGGCCCGCGTGCTGCCTGCGGTTTACTTCCCTGAGCTGCCATTACGCATCACCTCCCATCGCAAGTTCTTCTTCCGATAGCTGTGAAAGCGCAATCTCCTTATACTCCTGGCACACGTTAAGCAATTGCTCGTGGGTTCCTATACCCACCACATGCCCTTCATCAAGCACCACAATCACATCGGCATTCATAATGGTTGAAATACGCTGCGCCACAATCAGAACCGTTCTGCCCGCAAGGCGCGTATTTAAATCATGGCGAAGCGCCGCGTCTGTTTTGTAATCCAGCGCCGAAAAACTATCGTCAAACAAATAGGCGCGCGCATTAGTGGCAAGCGCACGCGCAATTGCCAAACGTTGACGCTGCCCACCCGAAACATTCGTGCCGCCTTGCGCAATGGGCTCGTGCACCCCTTGCGGCTTTGCGTTTACAAAGCTTGAGGCCTGCGCAATATCAAGCGCCTGATCCAAGCGTTCTTGCGGCAACTCACCGGTGCCATAAGCCACGTTCGATTCAATGGTACCGCTAAACAAAAACGCTTTTTGCGGAACATACCCAAACGTTGCGCGCAGTGCTTTTTGAGAAAGGCGGCGAATATCAATGCCATCAAGTTCAATGGAGCCTTCGCTTACATCGTAGAAGCGCTCTATCAGGCGAATGATGGTAGATTTGCCTGAACCGGTAGAGCCAATAATGGCGGTGGTTTTGCCCGCCGGTGCCGTAAACGAAACGTGATCCAAAACGTTTTTGCAATCATCGGCGTAGCGGAAGCACACATCGTTGAAGCGAATTTCCGCGCCAACCGCTTCCCCACCACAAGGAAGCTGCGCGTCATACACTTCCAGCGCATCCTGAATGCTGCACGCCGTGTTAATCACTTCATCCACACGCTGAGCAGCCACGTTTGCGCGCGGGAAAATAACCGCAATAACGCCAATCATCAAAAAGCTCATCACAATAATCATGGAGTACGTAATAAACGCAATCAAGTCGCCCGTTTGCACCGTGCCTAAATCTACGTAGTGGCCGCCAATCCACACAATAGCAACCGAGACCGCATTCATAACCAGCATCATGGTGGGCATCATAAATGCCATGGCACGGTTGGTGAAAAGCTGAGTGCCCATAAGCTTTTTGTTGGCGTCTTGGAAGCGGTCCAACTCAAAGTTTTCCCTGCCAAATGCACGAATTACCGGCAGGCCGGTAAGCATTTCGCGCGAAACCTGGTTCACTTTGTCAACCAGGGTTTGCATAATTTTGAACTTAGGCATGGTAACGGCAAACAAAATGCCAATAACCAGGGCAATTACCACAATAGCCAAAGCAATAATCCAGCTCATTTCCACATTGGTTTGCGCAATCATAATAATGGCGCCAATGCTAATGGTTACGGTGTATACCACCATACGCTGCGCCATCATGCAT
>CAVDDP010000261.1:0-2851 GCA_963607695.1 Hallerella sp. | reverse complement strand
AGGGAGAGGGCATTCGGCGACACGGCTCGGCTTGGATAATGCTTCTTTGGAATAATTTCAAGCATGCACCCTCTAATACATAAGCCTCGCAGAGTCGCCTCAACCCTCTCCCTACACGCTTCGCACTAATGCCCTATGATTGTTTATTCTGCTTTGCAAGCAAGCGATACGGTAAAGGTTGTTCCTTCTTCAGCAGTGCTGGTAACGGTAAGGGTTCCGCCCTGCTCCTGGGCAATTTTTTGCGCAATGGCAAGGCCTAACCCAAAGCTGTGCGAGCCGTCTTCGCCACTGCGGTCGCGCGATTTATCGCTGCGATAAAAGCGATCAAAAACGTGGGGAATATCTTCGGGCGCTATGGGGTTTCCCCAGTTGTGAACACTAAGGGTGCAGTTGCGCCCACTGCGTTTAAGGGTTACCTTGATGGCGGTGTCTTTATCGGCATATTTGCAGGCGTTATCCACCAGTGTGCCCAGCAAGCGCTGGATTTTTACCACGTCGCCCATAACAAAAATGTTAGGCTCAATTTCTTCTTCCAGCATAATGCCGCGCTCAAACGCAACGGCTTCAAATTGCAGGGAAGCTTGCTCGGCTGCATCGCTTAAATTAACGGTTTGAGCAGCTGTTTTCTTTTTCTTGGTGTTTTCAGGCTGCGCAAGCGTAAGCATATCCAGCACCAAGTGTTCCATGTTTTGCGCTTCTTCTTGAATGCCTTCTATCCATTGGCTTTGTTCCGCAATACTTGCCTCGGGCTTTTTAAGAGCAATGGAAGCATTTGCCATGATAACGGTTAGGGGCGTTTTCATTTCGTGCGAGGCGTCGGCAATGAACTGCTGCTGGGAATCCCACGCGCGCTGCACGGGGCGCACTGCCCAGCGCGAAAACAGCCATGCCAGGGCAAAAACCAAAAGCATGATTGCTGCGCCTACCAGCGCTAATGAACGTACAAGCCCCGATCCGTCTTCCACAACACTTTGGTCGGCAAAAGCAATGCACAACGCGCCGCTCTCAAACGTTGCTTTTTTGTAATACAAGCCGGTGCTTTGCAAAAAGCCTTGGTCGCTTTCGGAAGATAATGCCACGTCAAGCGCGCTTTTGAGAGTATCTTCGTCAACAATAGCCGTTGAATAACGCGAGATAATGTCAACCGAGCTTGCCCCATCCTTTTCGCGAACGGTGTAAAGGGCAATGGGGAAGGACCACGACGTTTGCTCTTTGTCGCCAATGCGCGGCGGGGTGGCGTCGGAGTAATCAAAGTTGAAGTCGAAGGGGGTGTCGTCGTTGGGAACAAACGTGTTGTTCGATAGCGAGTCTATTGAATGCGGGCCTTTTGCCTCAACGCTTTCAAGGGCAACGTTGAGCTCGGTGTATACCGCTTGGATTTTCTGATTGTGGTTTGACCAGGCAATATAGCCAAACGAAACCATAAGAATAAGAGCTGCAACGCCGCATATTAAAACGGTGAACTTAAGATGCAACTTTGACAGCATGTTTTTTTCAGTGCGAGCAGTCATGGCTTCCTTTTTGTTGGGGGTTGGTGCGTGCTGAGTGTGGTGTGCGCCACGTGTGAGCAGCACAATGCGCGCTTGCTACTCGCACGGTTTCTGTGCGTTGCGCTCAAGCCAGCGCCACGCGGCCTTATGCTTCTTCCTCTATGCACAAACGATAGCCGGTTTTGCGCAGCGATTCAATGGTAACGTGTGAACCTACAAAGCGAAATTTTTTGCGCAGAAACGAGATATAGGCTTCCACATTGTTGTC
Source organism: Hallerella sp. (assembly GCA_963607695.1). GTDB lineage: Bacteria > Actinomycetota > Coriobacteriia > Coriobacteriales > Eggerthellaceae > CAKUOV01. Next base: position 1,093 of record CAVDDP010000261.1, on the reverse strand, counting down.
AACCGCGGTGCTTTCCACACCCCATACTTTAGCGAGCAGCTGCTCTTTTGACAGCACCTGGGTAGGGTTAGAAAGCAAAATGCGGGCAAGGGAATACTCCTTAAAGCCCAGGTGGATTGACTTTTCTCCGCAGGTCAAATCGTGACTTTCCAAATTAAGCGTTAAATCGCCAAACGTAAGCGTTTCAAAAACAACCTGGCCCTGGCGGCGTAAAAGGGCGCGCAGGTGCGCCAGCAGCTCAGCCGGGCTAAAGGGCTTGGTCATGTAATCGTCGGCACCGGAATCAAGCCCCACAATTTTGTCATGGATGGCATCGCGGGCGGTAAGCATTAAAACGGGCGTGTCAATGTGGGCGCGTCTGAGCTCCTTTGCCACGGTAAAGCCGTCCATTTTGGGAAGCATAACGTCTAAGATAATTACGTCGTATATGCCCGAAAGCCCGTAATCAAGGCCAAGTTGTCCATCGTGAACAGCGTCTACCTGGTAATCGGACTCCACTAATATCTGCTTGAGCGCCAGCGCTAATTTTTTGTCGTCTTCAACAATAAGAATTTGCATCGTGGCCCTTTCTTCACCTTGTTATGTATAGCTTGCTTTATAGCTTGCAGGCCCACCGAGTTGCACGAGCGGTGAAGGTTTAAGTCTTGTGAGCTTCACAAGCCCGCGCTTTTTGAGCCGCTTTCTTTTTATATCGCTCATTGTAGCGTGCGCCCTGAAAGTTTTCTTAAAGGTTTTTGCATTTCGCGCAACGTTTAAGGATTCTTTCAACTGCGCTTTTTAGGATGTGCACTGTTTGGCGGGCAAATGTTCGGAAAAGCAAGCACGTTTGAGCCCGCGAAAGGGGTAGTTATGATATTAGAAGCCATATGCAACAGCACGTTGTTGCAAAGTAAAAAAGAAGGTGCGCAGGGTGCACGTGTGCCGCATGCTGTTTATTCTTCTTTAGAAAAAAGCGTTCATGTGCCGGCGCACGCGGTTTATTCTGCGTCACAATCATTTTGCGGCAGCCGCAGTACTGCGGTGAACGGTAATACAGCGCGGGAAGAAAACGGAAATCTTCGAGCAGCCAAGCCGCAAGCGCAGCGGGCAACGC
>CAVDDP010000260.1:0-2863 GCA_963607695.1 Hallerella sp. | reverse complement strand
CAGGCCGAAAACGCGCCCGCTGTTCGCTTTCGCCTGGGAAGCATTGAGCCGCTTGATGTGTCCGATGAGCTTATTTCGGTTATTGCCGCATCTAACGGGCGCATTTGCCAGCATTTGCATCTTCCGCTGCAGGCGGGTTCTACCAAAGTGCTCAAAGAAATGTATCGGCCCTATACGGCAGAAGCGTATCTTTCACTCGTACAAAAAATGCGCAACGCCATGCCATTCCTTGCGCTTTCAACCGATATTATTGTGGGTTTTCCGGGGGAAACTCAGGAAGATTTCGAACAAACCTGCGAATTGGCCAAAGCATGCGCTTTCAGCAAGATTCACGTGTTTCCCTATTCTTTACGGGAAGGCACCCCTGCTGCCCAACGCCCTGACCAAATTGACCCCGCCGTTAAAAACGAACGCGCTGCCTATTTACGAACCCTCGCACAAGAACTTACCCACCGTGATAAAGAGGCGCGTAAGGGAACAACCGAGTGGGCAATTGTTGAAGAAGGCGGAGTAGCCATGACGGAGAGCTATTACAGTGTTTCGGTATCTTGCGCACCTGCGGTGGGTTCATTTATTCCGTATCAGTTTTAGTGCTTTTTGCCCGAATCTTGCGCAAAAGAATCTTTGCATACCAGTGCGTGGTACAATCTCGCAAAAACTTGCTTAAAAATGAAAGGTTGGCGTACCCGTTTATGGATATCAGCGTGTCTATTCAGCACGGAGAAGAGGCGCTTCGTGGCATTGAAATTGAAAAACTTGCCGCGTTTGCGCTTGAGTATCAAGAAGTTCCCCCGAATACCGAGGTTTCTATTACCTTTGTTACCAACGATGAAATTGCCAAGCTGAACAGCGAATATCGTGGAAAAGTTGGGCCAACCGATGTTTTGTCGTTTGAGTGCGATGCGCTTGACGATGAATTTCTGCTTTTGGAAGACGACACTTTTGAAGAGCCCGTAATTACCTTGGGGGACATTGTTATTGCCCCCGATGTTGCCGCGGCGCAATGTCAGGAATACGGCACCACGTTTTCGCAGGAAATAAGCCTTTTATTGGTTCACGGGCTTTTGCATTTGTGCGGCTATGACCATATGGAAGAACAGGAAGCGCAGGTTATGGAAGCGCTTGAAAAGGAAATATTGTCTGCCTGGTATGGTCATGAGGTATCGTTTCGATGAAGCCAACAACGGGAAGGCAAAGCTTTTTGGCGGCTCTTGCGAATGCGGGGCAAGGCGTGTGGCACGGCATAAAAAATGAACGAAATGTGCAAATAGATGCGGTTTGTGCTGTTCTTACCGTTGTTTTGGGCTTTGCATTTCAGATTAGCGCCACCCAATGGCTTGCGGTGGTTATATGCATAGGGCTTGTTTTGGCGCTTGAGCTTATCAATACGGCACTTGAAGCGGTTGTTGATTTAGCTTCGCCTGAATATCATGAATTAGCGCGCATTGCAAAGGATTGCGCAGCAGGGGCATGCTTGATAGCTTCTATCTGCGCTTTTATTGTTGGTGCGATTATATTTCTTCCGTATATTCTGCAGCTTTTGAGCTAAAGAACTAAGATAGTAACGTGAAAGGATTAGCACGTGGGCGAAAAGCTAAGCTACGATGAGCTAGATCACGATAATTTTAAATCGGGCTTTATTGCGCTGGTAGGCAGGCCAAACGCGGGTAAATCCACGCTCTTAAATGCCCTTTTGGGCAAAAAACTTGCCATTACTTCCGAAACTGCGCAAACAACGCGGCACCGTTTTCGCGGCATTATTACGCGCAAGAATTTCCAGGCAATTCTGGTAGACACGCCGGGGCTTCATAAACCTATTGATGCGTTGGGCGAAGAGTTGAATGTTTCTGCGCTTAAAGCGTTGGAAGATGTAGACATTGTTGCCATGCTCATTGACGCTACCAAACCCATTGGCTCAGGCGATGAGTGGGTTGCGGCGCAGGTCAAAGCAACGCGGGGCGCAAAGCGTATTTGCGTTTTGTCTAAAACCGACCTTGCAACGGAAGAGCAAATTACCAAACAGCGCGAAGCTGCCGATAAGCTTTGCAACTGGGATGCTATGGTGGCGTTATCGGCCGTAACAGGTAAAAACATTGAAGCGTTTCTTGAAGAAGTTGTTTACTTTTTACCAAAAGGTCCCGCATGGTTTCCTCCTGAAATGGAAACAGATCAAGCGCTTGAAGTGCTTATTGCCGAGTTCATTCGTGAGAAAATATTGCGAACCTTTGAAGACGAAATTCCGCATGCTATTGGTGTTCAATGCGAAGAATTTGAATACGACAGAAAAAAAGATTTGTATCGTATTTATGCGAATATTTACGTTGAGCGAGAAAGCCAAAAGGGCATTATCATTGGAAAAAGTGGTAGTGCTATTAAGCGCATTGGAACGGAAGCACGCGGCGACTTAGAGCAACTGCTGGGGTGTCGCGTTTGGCTTGATTTACGCGTGAAGGTAAAGAAGAATTGGCGCAAAGATGCTAGTCAAATACGCCGTTTTGGTTACGGAGATGGCGCGTAACGTGTCAAACCTGGGTGTTTTCTTCTTGCGCTCAGAAAAACACGCTATACTTATGCCGTTTAAAGAAATAACGTTGAAGGAAAGAATATGATTTGCCCAAAATGCAGCAGTGAAAACAGACCAGGGGCTAAATTTTGTAATGAATGCGGCGCTTCGCTTCTTGAAATTCCTGATATTTCATGCCAGGAAAATTCAAGCAAACCTGAGCTTACCTCTGTGCCAGAGCTTGCTTTTAATCCAGAAACCGTGCCTGAAATTACTTCTGAGGAAGCACCTGCTTCTGCGGTAGCGCCCGCAGCAAATGCTGCCGCAAATCCTATCGCAACCGAGCCCAGTATTTCCGGG
>CAVDDP010000259.1:0-2879 GCA_963607695.1 Hallerella sp. | reverse complement strand
CCAAGCTTCATAATGCGGGTGTAGCCACCATTGCGGTCGGCGAACATGCCCTTTTCAACCTTCTCAAAAATCTCGCGTACCAGCTCTTTGTCGTTGCCCAAGGCAGCGATAGCCAAACGACGAGAATGAAGGTCACCCTTCTTTGCCCAGGTGATAATCTTATCAACGTCGGGGCGAATTTCCTTAGCGCGCTCTTCAACGGTCTTAATGCGGTCATTCTGGAAAAGAGACTTTACCAGGCTGCGCTTCATGGCCTTAGTGTGGCTCCAATCGGTGCCGAGCTTGCGCCCTTTCTTGTTGTGTCTCATGGGATATCTCCTATTGCTTCAAGTTGAGGTCCATAGAAATAAGTTTATCTTTAACTTCTTCAATGGACTTCGTACCAAAGTTCCTGATATTCAGCAAATCGTTCTCGGAGTATTCAACCAGCTGGCGCACAGAGTGAATGCCCGCGCGCTTCAAGCAATTGTAGGAACGAACCGAAAGATCCAAATCCTCAATGCGCTTGTCCAGCTCGGCGTTCGATTCTTGACCCTCGGGAGCAAAGATTGAAGCAACTTCGCCCTCTTCGCTTTCGGGAAGCGTACCCAAGCTCAAGAAAGCACCCATGTACTGATTGATAATGTTTGCAGCGCGGCACACGGCGTCCGTAGGCTCCATGCTGCCGTCTGTCTCCACTTCAAGGACAAGTTTGTCGTAGTCGGTACGCTGACCAACACGAGTGTCCTCTACGTTCATCGTGCAACGACGAACAGGAGAATACAGCGAATCTACTGGAATAGTTCCAATGCGGTCTTCTTCACGCTTATTGCGCTCTGCAGAAACATATCCACGACCAACGCCAATGCGAATAGCCATGTTCAAAATGCCGCCATCAGCCACTGTTGCAATAACATGCTCGGGGTTTACCAGGGTGAATTCAGCAGGAACGGAAACATCCGCACCAGTCACCGTGCAAGGACCCTCGGCTGTTACATATGCAACGGCAGATTCCACTTCTTCGTTAAGTGCAGTAAATACCAAACCCTTAACGTTAAGCACAATGTCGGTAATGTCTTCTACCACGCCTTCAGCAGTGCTGAATTCATGCTGAACGCCTTCAATTTGAATTGCGGTTGCCTTGGCACCATTCAAAGAAGACAACAGCACGCGACGCATGCAATTACCCAGTGTATAGCCATAGCCACGCTCAAGCGGTTCCACAATGTAACGAGCTACTGTGTCGTTTACCTCTTCAATTGTTACCGTCGGCCTCATGAACTCTGTCATGTTATATGAGCCTCCTTGCTATGCTGCTGTGATTATTACTTCGAGTAAAGTTCAACGATGAGCTGCTCACGAATATCCAGACTAATCTGATCACGCTGCGGCAAAGACAAAACGCTGCCTTGCAGCTTCTCGATATCAACCTCAAGCCATGCCGGCACCGAGGTGCGCTCATTGGAAATCAAAGCGCTCTGGATAACAACCATTTCCTTGGCCTTGGGAGCAACTGCAACCAAATCGCCAGGACGAACGCGGAAAGAAGGAATGTCAACGCGGCGGCCATTCACGGTAATGTGACCATGACGAACCTGCTGACGAGCTTCTGCGCGTGATTTAGCAAAGCCCAAACGATAAACAACGTTGTCTAAACGGCTTTCCAGAATGCGAAGCAGGTTTTCACCCGTAACGCCTTCCTGGCGGCTAGCCATATCATAGTAACCGCGGAATTGTTTCTCCAAAATACCGTAAATACGCTTGGTCTTTTGCTTCTCACGAAGCTGCATGCGGTATTCAGATTCCTTCACGCGTTTTTTGCCAGCTTCACCTGGCGCATAATTGCGGCGCTCAATTGCGCACTTGTCCGAGAAGCAACGATCGCCCTTCAGGAAGAGCTTCGATCCTTCACGGCGGCACAAACGGCAATCCGCTCCAGTGTAACGAGCCATAATTTAGCTAATCCTTTCAACTACACGCGACGACGCTTGCGCGGACGGCAACCGTTGTGCGGGATGGGCGTGCAATCCTGAATGCTGGAAACTTCCAAACCTGCAGCCTGCAGCGAACGAATAGCAGTTTCACGACCAGAGCCGGGGCCCTTTACATAAACTGCAACCTTGCGCAGACCATGCTCCATAGCAGTTTTTGCAGCCTGCTCTGCAGCCATTTGGGCAGCAAACGGAGTGGACTTACGAGAACCCTTAAAACCTACCGTACCAGCAGAGTTCCAGGAAATAACATTTCCCTGAGGATCGGTGATGGTAACAATAGTGTTGTTGAAGGTAGACTTAATATGTGCAGCGCCAACAGCAATATTCTTGCGTTCTGAACGCTTGACGCGTGCACGAAGATTTTTCTTAGTTGCCACGACTGACTACCCCTTACTTCTTCTTGCCGCCGATTTGACGCTTCGGTCCCTTGCGGGTACGAGCATTCGTATGGGTGCGCTGACCACGAACGGGCAGACCCTTACGATGACGAAGGCCACGGTAGCAACCAATTTCCATGAGGCGCTTTACGTTCATGCTTACTTCACGATGGAGGTCACCCTCTGTTTTGACGTTAGCTTGAATGTAGTCGCGCAGTTTGCCTAAATCCTCATCGGTAAGATCATCCGTGCGAACATCGGGGCTAATACCGGTTTCCGCAAGAATTTTCTGAGATGTGGTTAGACCAATGCCATAAATGTAGGTCAAGGCGACCTCAATGCGCTTATCGCGAGGAAGGTCGACACCAACAAGACGTACTGCCATAATTACTGTCCCTTTCTCTTCCCTAGCCCTGACGCTGCTTGTGACGCGGGTTTTCACAAATCACAAGAACTTTGCCATGACGACGGATGATTTTGCATTTGTCGCACATTCTCTTGACCGAAGGACGTACCTTCATGTTTCTTC
>CAVDDP010000258.1:0-2887 GCA_963607695.1 Hallerella sp. | reverse complement strand
CTACCATTGATGCCGATGCGCGTGCAGGTGTATACGGGGGCGCCTATCTTCCTAACATTGTTCATGTGTTGGTTTCAGGTTATGAAAGCGAAACGCTTATCATCCGCTTGGATGAGATGGGTTTTGGAGTGTCGGGCGGTTCTGCTTGTTCATCGCATAGTTTAGAGCCCAGCCATGTGCTTAAAGCAATGGGCATTTCTGCTGATAAGGCGTATGGTGCGCTGCGCCTTTCTTTGGGGCGCTATACCACGCGCGAGCACATTGATGCCTTTTTGGAAGCATTTGCGCATTGTATTCATGATTCGAAGAAAGCGTAAGTTGGGGCAGAGCAGCGCAGGGAATTAGCAGGGAAGTACATGAAACGTTTTGGTAAAAGAAAAATGAAGGCGGCTGGCGCGTGGAGCTGGTAAATTGTCATACACACACGGTGTATTCAGGGCATGGTGCTGGCAGTGTGGAAGAGCTGGTAAGTGCGGCTAAGCGCGCTGGCCTGCGCACGCTTGCCATAACGGAGCACTACCCTTTGCCGCAGGCATTAGACCCCACGCATGAAAATGCGATTCAAGAGCACGAACTTCCCCAGTATTTGCAGGAAATCCATGCAGCGCAAGCAGCGCAAGAAGCGGCGTGTGAAAGTGCCCAGGAACAAGGTGGGGCGCCTCTTGAGATTATTGCGGGGGCAGAGATTGACTGGCTGGGTGCACAAGAAGAGCGCACTATGGACGCGCATGCTTTCGAGCCGTTTTCATATACGCTTTTATCGGTGCATTTTATTGACGGCTGGGGTTTTGATGACCCAGCTTATTTGGATGGTTGGAAAGAGCGGGGAGCCAATGAGGTGTGGCGGCGCTATGTGGAGTTGTGGATTCAGGCAGCGTGTAGTGATTGGCCGGTACATGCCATGGCGCACCCCGATTTAGTGAAAAAGTTTGGCTATTATCCCAGCTTTGACGTGGGAAAATGTTATAAGGAAATGGTTGAAGCGCTTGCTAGCACCCACAAAATAATAGAAGTAAATGCTGCGGGTGCCTATTACGATTGCAAGGAAATGTACCCCTCTTTGGAGCTGTTGCGCTTGTTTTGCAAGGCGGGTGTTCCGTGTTCGGTGGGTACCGATGCCCACACGCCCGCGCACGTAACGCGAGGGCTTTCGCAAGCATACGCGCTTATGTATGAAGCAGGCTATAGGGCTATAACGGTTCCCACGCAATCAGGGGACTATCGGCTTGTTCCTTTTGATTAGAAAGGGGAAAACGTTGCAAATTGGCGAACTTGAACAATTTCTTTTGAAGAAATATCCGGCGCGTGATGCAGAAAGTTGGGACAGAACAGGGCTTTTGGTGGGAGATCCAACGCAAAAGGTAACAGGTGTTGCCACAGCATTAGATCCAAGCGTTGCGACGGTTCGCCGCGCAAAAGAGGCAGGCGCAAATGTGCTTTTAACGCATCACCCGGCGTTTTTAGATGCTCCAGATAGTTTTTTGCCGGCACACGTTGGCGCTGTTCAAGCTTCAAAACCCGGGGCGCTTGTGTACGAGGCAATTCATACAGGCGTGGCGCTTATGAATTTCCATACGGCGCTTGATATGAATGAAGAAGGATTGCTTGCTCTTCCCGGTGCGCTGGGCTTGAGCTTTGAGCGCACCGTTCTTCCCCTGGAGGGGCAGCCGCAAACAGGGCGGGGGTATGGTGCCTTCTGTAGGGTGCCGGCAACGTTTGCGGGCTCTTCGGCGGATTCTTCCTGCGCTGTCGTGAATCCTGTTGCCGGTGAGTGTGCTAACGCCTCTGAGCGTGCTGGTGCGGAGTCTTCCCCTGCTTTTTCTGTACAGCTTACCGTTGAGCAATTGGCGCAGTATTGCAAAGAAGTACTGGGCGGCACTCCTCGTATCTGGGGAAATGCCAATGCTGTGGTACAAACGGTAATAACAGCGCAGGGAAGTGCCGGCTCAATGGTGCCTTATGCTCTTGAATGGGGGGCAGATTGCCTTATTTGCGGCGAGCTGAAATATCACAGCGCGCTGGCGGCAGCGCAGGCAGGATTGAACATACTTGAGTTGGGCCACGATGTATCCGAGCGCATTTTTGCACACGTGCTTTGTCAAGCTGCAAAAGAAGCGGGAGCCGAAAACGTTGTAGAATTACCTGCAGTAGATAATTGGACATGCGCGTAAGATTTAAACGGATGTAAGAAAGTACGAACGGGCCGGGCTTGCAAAGCCGCTCTACCTTTAGGAGAAGTTATGAACATAGAACCTCAGGCTCTTGAAAATTTATTTGAAATTCAGCAATGCATGCTTGCCTCTGCGAAAGCAAAGCGTGCGCTTGAAGAGTTGCCGCAGCGCCAGACCATTTTGCAACTGCGCCAGAAAAAAGCGCAGGTAGAGCAGAAGAAGAAGCAGGTGGAGGCGTTGCTTGCCCAGGCAAAGCAAGAGCTTTCGCGCATTTCCGATGACGACGAGCGCATGGCAAACCGCCAAGTTGATAAGCAAAAGGAAATTGAGAATGCATCGGCGTCGGGCAATTTCCGTGCGGTAGAAAACCTTTCTAAAGAGCTTGATACCATAGCGAAAAAGCGTGCTACGCTTTCGCAGAAAAATGATGCAGCGGTGGCACAATTAGAAAAGGTGGAAAGTGTGAATAAGCAAGTTTTGGCGGCGCTTGCTTCTCTTGCAGCAAATGAAGAAAAAGAAATTGCTTCATTTCAGCAACAAGGCGGTAAATTGCAAAAAGAAATTGCCGAAAACGACGCGCATATCAAAGCGTTAAGCGCAGGTGTGCCTGCCAATGTACTTGCAGAATTCAAGAAAATTGCCACACGAACCGGTGGTGTTGCATTGGGAAAATTGAGTGAGGGGCGCTGCGGTTGTTGTAGAGCTTCTATCGATGC
>CAVDDP010000257.1:0-2887 GCA_963607695.1 Hallerella sp. | reverse complement strand
GGTAAGAACTTCGTCGGAAAGGCTAGCGTTAAGACTCGTTTCGCTATCAATGGTTAAAGTAGCTTCGGCATCGTTTTTGACGCTCCAATTGCCAGAATATTTTTCACTGGAAGAGTTTGAACCCATTTCAAATTCAAATGTCCCATCTTTAGATAAAGTTAATGTTACGTATGCTCCCAATTCTGCAATGTCATTTGCATATATTGTTTCGCCGTTTATATATGCTCCAATAAGCGCCCATTCCCCAATAAACTTACTTTCTGCTTTGCTGCTGGCGTTATTACAGCCAACAAGCATAAAGCAAAGCGATAATGTACAGATGGCGGCCAATAATATTGCTATTCTATTCTTCATAGTAGGTCCCCTTCGGCAGTTTTCTATTCATAGAGAATTTGTACTAGTAATAGCCTGAACCTGCAGCCAAAACAAAAGCTACAACATAAAGCACAACGCTAATGATTACGCTCACAAGGGCACCCTTACCAGCCGATTTTGCTGCACGGGGCTTTGTGTCTTTCCACACCAGATACAGAACTAAACCAACTATTGGAATAAGAAATCCCAGTATTGCCCACCCAAAGGTGCTTCCTGTTTCTTGCTGTACGGGCAAGCCGTTAGGCTGTGTAATGGGGCTTTGTTGGTCGTTTGAAGATGTCATAATGTCACCTTTCGGTTGTTTGGGTGCAGGCTCGGATAAGTTATCATGTGTCTACGTTTTTCAATAAGTGCCGTATAAACACGGCGCAGCTTGCGTATATACGCAAGATTGTCTATCCAATGATAGACAATCAATCATTGCCTCTTTGCCTTTTAAAAACGTAGGAATCACTTCGCGCTTTCGTTCTTGCAGAGGTTTGGCTGCGGCGGTATCATAAACCCGTAAAATTTTCCGGATTTAAAAACAGAGGAGAAACATTATGAAAGTTGCTATTCCTTGCGACACCCCCTTTGGCTTAAATGCCCAGCGTAGCGGCCATTTTGGACACAGCGCCTTTTTCACCATTGCTACTGTTGAAAACGGCGAGGTAACCGATGTTCAGGTGGTTCAAAACGTTGATCACGATGCTGTTGGTTGCGGCGGCGTGATTGATTTTGCTTTAAGCTTGGGAATTGATGCCATTATTGCGGCAGGTATGGGCGTTCCGCCCTTTACGCGTTTTACCAACGGTGGCGTAAAAGTGTATTTGGAGCAAACGCAGCCTATTGCTGGCGAAGCGCTGCAAATGCTCATTGATGGCAAAGCGGTTGAAATGACGCTTGACCAGGCGTGTGTTCACTAAAATCGCTTTTTCTGAGCTCTTTTTAACTGAATAAAAAAGAGGTAAAAGCATGCTTCTTCAAGCATGCTTTTTCTTTTAATGGGTTTAAATTGTGCAAGCTGTGTAGGTAAATCGATTGCTGATTTGTTGTATAGTGATCGCATGTTAAACACGCAGAACAACAGACAGCAGCAACAAGCGCAACGACAGCGCACACAGCAGAGCGTTCCGCTGCAGGAAAAGCAGCGCGGGAACCTGCAGCAAAAAAACACGCTTCAAAAAACCAATCAGCAAAGTAGTGCGCCCCGCAAGCGACAGGTTTCTGTGTCTTCGTCTGCGCGGGAGCGCTCGACCTTTGCTGTGCGTCAAGCTTCGAGTGAGCGGCAAGCTTCGGGCGCTCGGCAAACTTCGGGTGAGCGCCGGGTATCGGGTGCACGGCAGGCGGCAGGTGCGCGGCAGGTATCGGGTGAGCGTCGCTCATCGAGTGTACGGCAGGCGGCAGGTGAGCGGCAACGCCGGGCAACAGGCACTCAGCAGAATTCAGCCGCACGCCGGGCGCGGCAGAATCAAGCAACAAATGCACGCCGAGCGCAACAAAATCGAACAGCAAACACGCGTACCGCGCGCGTTGATCTGCGCCTTCCCGCTTGTGTACTCCTAGCTCTTTTCTTGATTCTTGTTTTAATACTTCGTGGGTGCATGGGGTCGGCGGGGTCAAATGACGCTGATAATTCTGAACAGCCCGTAACAACCGAAACTTCTACTGACACTGAAGAAATAGTATTCGAGGATATTGAAAGTTATAGCGACCAGGTATATTCCCTGTTAGAGGCTACTTACGCAGAACAGCTTATGAATGCCGCACACACTGATGCGGATGCAGCCTGGATTGTTTCTCATATAGACCAGTATGCAGTGGATGGTTCTATTGTGCAGTATAAGTTGCTTAAGCTTGCAGCTGTTGAACCGCAGGCGCGTTCGTTTGTTCGCAACTGGCCAGAACAATACCCCAGCGATCAGGCAGAATCGTGCAGTAGCAACGAGGATGATAGAGCGGTTCCCCGCTTGTATCAATGGGATGCGCGCTGGGGTTATACGCTTTATTGCAATACCACGTTTGCTCTTACGGGGTGTTGCCCCACATCACTTGCTATGGTGTATCAGGGGTTAACGGGTGCAAGTGATAAGTCTCCATACGACATGGGGGTTTTAGCAAATGAGCGTGGCTATATGGATTCTTATAACGGCACCGATACGGCATTCCTGACAAATTGTGCTTCAGAGCTGGGTTTGCAGTGCACCACCATTTCTGTTTCCGCGGATTCTATTACCTCTACGTTAGCGGCAGGGCAAGTGATTATTTGCAACGTGGGTCCGGGAGATTTCACTACAGGCGGGCATTTTATTGTGCTTGCTGGATTAGATAGTAACGGTAATGTTGTGGTAAACGATCCGTTTTCGGCAGAGCGTTCAGCCGAAAGCTGGTCGGCGGAAACTATTGCGAGCCAAACCAAAGCGCTCTTTGCCTATTCGGTGGCGTAAGAAATACTTGCAGTGGCGCTTTTAAGCTAAGAAAATTGCAAAAATAGGAGGAATTTGCAAAAAATGCAAATTCCTCCTATTTTTTT
>CAVDDP010000256.1:0-2887 GCA_963607695.1 Hallerella sp. | reverse complement strand
TAACGCATCCATCCACCACACGAATAAGCGCCACCACACCGCGATACGGGTCAAAATAGGAATCAAAAATGAGCGCTTTAAGCGGGGCATTCGCGTTTCCCTGAGGTGCGGGAATGGTATACACAATAGCCTCCAGCAAATCGTGAACACCTTCGCCCGTTTTACCACTCGCTAGCACTGCATCGTCGGCGGGAATGGCAAGAACGTCTTCAATTTCCGCACGAACACGCTCGGGGTCTGCCGAAGGAAGGTCAATTTTATTGATAAGCGGCACAATCTCTAAGTTGGAATTCATGGCAAGCATGGCATTAGCAACCGTTTGCGCTTCAACCCCTTGCGTTGCATCAACTACTAAAATAGCACCGTCGCAGGCCGCTAAGCTGCGAGAAACCTCATAGGTAAAGTCAACATGCCCGGGGGTATCAATTAAGTTGTATTGATACACTTCCCCATCGTCTGCGGTGTATTCCACGCGTACTGCCTGGCTTTTAATGGTAATGCCACGCTCACGCTCAATATCCATGGAGTCAAGCAATTGCTCTTTCATATCGCGGTGCGCCACGGTGCCGGTAAGCTCTAAAATACGGTCGGAAATGGTAGATTTGCCGTGGTCGATATGGGCAATAATGGAAAAATTTCTAATGTGGTTTAAATCTGTTGCCATGCTTTTTATCTTTATCCTTCGTGTTATGCCAAAATACCGGTGAAGTTTTCTGAGTTTTACAAGAAAACTCCCCTTGTGTCACGGGAATTTTTCGGAATGTCTATTCTATAAGGAAAAACAGCGAATTACCTAAAAAATTTCGTGACAGCGTGCTTTTTCTTTGCTATTCTATCGCATGTTGTGTCTAGCAATACGTACGCGCGATGAACTTATCGCAAATCTGCAGACGGGCTGCGTTATAGATTCGCATTGCTAGAAGGCCGCATAAGGTCAAAAGAAGCGTGAAAATCCTGTTCGCTTCAAACGCACAAGGCACGGGCGTGCCTTCCTTTCTGTGCGTTGTTTTGATGCTTGCGGTTTTATCGTAGCGCGTTTTGAATTGCTTGCTTTAATTCACGGCGCGTACGTTATTACTAGGTGCAGCACAAAACATAAAAACGCAAAAGAAAGGTTTATCTCATGGCAAACATCAAAAGCCAAAAGAAACGCATTATCACCAACGAAAAATCTCGTATGCGCAATCGCGCCATTAAGTCTGAGCTCAAGACTGCTGTTCGTCGTGTTCGCGAAGCAGTAGCTGCGAACGATGCAGAGACCGCTTATGCTGCAGCACTGAGCGCAAGCCGCTTGTTGGACAAAGCTGCTTCTAAAGGTGTTATCCACAAAAATCAAGCTGCCAATCGTAAATCCGGCGTTATGACATTAGCCAACACCATTGTGACCGACGAAGTTCGTGCCGCTTACAAGCCTGCCGAAAAGAAGGAACAGGCAAAGACCGGTAACAAGAAAGCTGCTGCAAAAGCTGCTCGTAAAGAGGCTGCTGAAAAAGCAAATGCTGAAAAAGCAAAGCGTCGCGAAGCCCAGAAAAAAGCTGAGGCAAAAGCTGCTAAGAAAAAGGCTGAAGCTGAAAAGAAAGCAGCTGAAGAGGCTGCAAAAGCTGCTGCTGAAGAAGCTGCCGCCGAGGGCGAAGCCGCTGAAGCTGAATAAGCTTTTCTTTAACAGGTACCAAATAAAAGAGGTCGCTTGAATGTGCGGCCTCTTTTTTGTTCTTTTGTTTTTCTTTAATGCGAAAGCGTTTGTACCACCCACAAGCGAAATGCTTCATCTGCTTGAGCGCCTGATTTCATGGCTTGTTCGGTGTTTCGAAGCGAGCTCAGGGCGGTGGTAAGCTCATTAAGCGTGAACTGACGCGCATAACGCGCATGATTTTTTATCTTCCACGATTCTGCTGCAGAATAGCCCAGCTCTGATAATACGCTTGATGGTGAAGCACCCCGCACATCCAGTGCTTTAACGCAAATAAGTTCACGTAAACGTTGAGCGCATTGCGGAACAAGTGCATGAGGCGATACGCCTTTTGCCTTATCAAGCCATTGCAATGAAGCAAGCAACTTTCGCTCTGAAAACGGTTCCAAAAATTTCCAGGGTTTCGCATCGGCTGTTGCTTCTACGTATTCCTTTACATCTGCAAGCGTTATGATTCCCTTACCCTCGCAAATTAAAGCAATCTTTTCAATTTCGTTGTCAAGAAAAACGGTATCGGTACCTACATAATCAATCAAAAGAGCGGCGGCGGCGCTTTCCATACTCATGCCATAAACGCGCGCCATAGAAACCACTTTTTGCTGAAGTTCGCGCCCTTTTGGCAAAGCACAATCGATAACGGCTGTTTTTCCTAACGAAGCAATTGCTTTATAGAGTTTTGTGCTTTTAGCAAGCTTTGCAAAAGAAAGAGCTAATACCGCTGTTTCACAGGGCTCTTTTGCATAAGCAGTTAGCGCATCTTGATCGGCCTTTTTAAGTTTTTCGGCATTCTTTACCAGAACAAGGCGCTGCTGCGCCATAAAAGGAGCAGTTTCACAAGCAGATACAATTTCTGAACCGGTGCAGGTTTCGCCATTGAATTCATCGCAATCAAAAGAAAGGTCGTCTTCTTGTTCCATGCGCGCCTTAAGCCGCGTAAGAACTTCAGCTCGTTTTAAATCATCATCGCCCACCGCAAGGTGGACTGCTAATATGTTTGCTGTTTTTGCCATGGGTGTATTTTACCCATCTGTTGTCATTCGTATACCCTTCATTTCAAAGTAACAAGTAATTGTTCCTTGAGTATCGGTTCGCGCAATTTCGGTATTTTGTTGTTCAAGCAGTTCAAGAATTTCGCTGTTGGGGTGCCCATATCTATTGTTTGTCCCCACGCTTAAAAGAGCAATCTTGGGGTTAAGT
>CAVDDP010000255.1:0-2927 GCA_963607695.1 Hallerella sp. | reverse complement strand
TCATCAACCAGCACCGTAATTTCGTTTTCATCGGCCGCCGCCAAAATGCGCTCAAATTCTTCCTGCGTATACACATTGCCCAAGGGGTTGTTAGGCTGCACCAAAATAAGCAGCTGAGTTTCAGGCGTAAGTTCATTCAAAATGCGCTCAATGGGCATTTGCAAATCTTCCGTGTAGGTAACGGGAACAAACTCGCGCCCGTACATTTGCGCGTAAATCTCAAACATGGCATAGCTGGGCGTTACCCCCACAATGCGCCCACCCGGCAGCGTGAACGCTTTCATAATCTGACGAATGCCCTCGGAAGAACCATTGACCAGGCATAAATGCTCAATATTAGTTCCCAGGTAATCTGCCAGCGTTTCCGTGAACTCCAGCGTTTCCGGGTACTGCGAAATAAATTCAGGCGTTACACCGGCAAGAACTTTGTCAATAAACTCTTGGGGAAGCCCACCAGGGTTTTCGTTCAGATCAAGGCGAAGATACCCCTCGCGCTTGTTTTGGTCAAAAATGCGATTTAATGAAGCTAGATTCGGATCAAGAACGTACATAGTTACTCCTTCGAAATGTCGTAGGGAGTAAAAAGGATAGTTCACTGCGCCCGCGCGTGCTGCGCCCTTGCGCAAAACCCACAGATTTTACAGGTTAACCTCCGTATTGTGCCAATTTCGCTCGTTATCTGGTGGCGGGGTCATGTAATTGGGGCCAAAGATTTGTGTGAGCACGCCGGGTACATCGGCGGGTGCCATAAGAGCGCGCCCTTCAAACAATATGGGCTGGCCAGCGCCAAAGTAGTCGCGCGGGAACAGCTCGCGAAAACCAACGGCAGCCATTAAGTTCAGCGAACGAGGGTAATCATCGTAAGGAAGGCTACGCAAGGCGGCATCCCACCGAAGAAGCACTTTATGGAAATCTTTGCCATAGGGGTGAAACACGTGCGATAATCCGCGCACTGTTTTCACCATAAGGTTGCCCGCAAACCCGCGGTCGCGCTTGGTGTCAATTACGTAATCGAATTCCGTGAGCGCATCCATGCCCTTCCACCAGGTCAAACGCAAGCGATGCGTAAGTGCATGCAGGCCAGGCGCAGGGTAGCCATCTAAGGGAATAAGGTCAATCCATGCATCTTCATAGCGCACTTCATCGGATGAGCGATTTACCACCTGCACCGCATTAGACGTTACTTTTGCCATGCCTTGCCTATAGGTATCATCCGAATAGATGCTTACCACGTTAATTTTGCACGTGTCGCCTTCTTTTTGCAGCGCTTCCGGGTGCTCTTTAGCGTACTCCAGGAATTTCTGATAATCAGCGCGGGGAACGCCCAGGTCAACGTCATCGTCCCAGGGAATGAACCCACCATGGCGAACCGCGCCCAAAAGGGTGCCGCCCAGCAAGTAGTACCTAAGCCCCAGCTCCTTAAAAAGCGCATCCACACGTTCCATTAAATCAAGCTCTACCAGCTGCAACGCGCGAAGCGGCGTACCTTCAGGTGCACCACACTCCAGCGGAGGGTGCGTTTCGTAGAGCTTTTGCGTGGGCGCGGGCGCTGCGGTTGCGGGCGTCTCAAGCGCCGCGGTTGCCGCGGCAGCGGCGGCGGTATTCGTAGAGGTATCAACACGTTCCATGGGCTACTTCTTCCCCTTCTTCGTAAAAAGGCCACGTATCAGGCCAAAGAGTGTTCCTATGCCATACGATAGATGAATGCCCGCAAAGCACACGGGCAGCGCAATCATGGTGACGTTGCGCTCGTTTGATTGCGAAACGGCGTATATGCTTAAAGCGCAGCACAGTAGCACGTACAGCGCGGCGCACACCGCAAACGGCAACCATGTGAAGGCAGCGCCAACCGCAGCAAGCAAAAGTGCGCCTGCTACCAGCACAAACGGTGCAAAATGGTACAGCTTTAAGCACCCGGGCTGCACATAAACGGTGCGACCAACCCAATAACCGTTACCGTATTTCTGCTTGAGCATGCGCGAAAACGAGCTGCGTATGAACTGCTTTGAGTTAATGCGTGGGTCAAGCTTTATGCGGTAGCCCGCCTGGCGCACGCGGTAATGAAAATCGTTGTCTTCGGTGCGCAAAAGCTGCTCGTTAAAAAGCCCCACCTTATTAAGCACTTCGCGCCGATACGCCGCATGAAAAAGCGAATCCACGTAGCGAGGCTCACACTCACGGCGATAATCTGCCACGCTGCTACCAAAGGCGCTTTCTTCCGCCAGGTACAGCGTTTGGCGCCACGGCGTTTCGCACCCCGGCTCAATGGTGGTGGGGCGCATGCCGCCGCACACGTCTTCGCCTTCGTTTAGGACCGCAACGTTAGCAGAAATGAAATCGGAAGGAATAGAGGCATGGGCATCCACGCGTACCAGCGCATCGCCCGTGAAGTTTTGAATGGCAACGTTCCAGCCTGCCGCTTGAATGCGCGCCGGGTTGTCCAGTACCTGCACGCGCACAAAGCCTGCGGTGGCGCCTGCAGCACCTGCAGCACCCGTGCTCTCGCCCGCTGCGCCTGCCACATTACCTGCAACAGCACCCGCCGCGTTCTCCGCAGCGAACTGCTCCATAAGCGCACGCGTGTTATCGGTAGAAGCGCTGTTCACCAGCACAATTTCAATGCGCTCATGCGGGAAATCCTGCGCACACACCTGCTTAAGCAAGCCCGGCAGCGAATCTTGCTCGTTATAAGCAACAATCCCCAAAGAGATGATGTTAATTGCTTCTTCCACGCTTTGCCCCGCACAACGCTTAATGGGTGTTCACCGTGTGCTTATAGGTGGGAACAGCGTCTTCCAGAATAGCAATGGCCTGGTCATCGGTCATTTCAATAGCGGCACGCAGCTCATCAAGCTTGGCAGCCACCACATCGTAGCTAATCTCCTGGCCGGTAGAAACCATAATGGACTTGTTGCTGGTAGGAAGCG
>CAVDDP010000254.1:0-2941 GCA_963607695.1 Hallerella sp. | reverse complement strand
CACCTGCACTGAATGCGGCGATACAAAAGCAGAAGTTATCCCCGCCACCAAGAACCACAACTTTGTAGATGGCAAATGCACCAACTTGCTGCGCGATGGCTCTACCGTGTGCGGCGCTCTTGAACAGTGGGATGGCACCACCTTAACCGAACCCTTCACTGACGAAAACGGCACGTACTTAATTGGCGATGGCGAGGAATTCGCCTGGTTTATGAATGCCGCTACCGCAAAAGCCTATGCCAAAAATGCAAAACTCACCCACAACATTAACATGGGCACCCTGAGCACCTGGTATCTTACGGGTTCATCTGGTGCTACCTCGGGATACCAGGGAACCTTTGACGGCAATGGCTATACCATAACTATCAATTACTCAAGCTCTTCTAGTCACGCCGCACTGTTTGGCTTTATCGGGCAAAACGGCGTGATTAAGAACCTTACGGTAAAGGGTTCTTTCCAGGCCACAGGCAAAAGTGCCGCTGGTTTTGCGTACTGCAACTATGGCACTATCCAAAATTGCACCAATAAAGCGATGGTAACTTCCACTACATCTTCTTTATCGGCAATATATGCAGGCGGTTTCGTGGCAAATGCCAACTATGGCACCATTAAGCAATGCGTCAATTATGGCGAAATTTCCGCCGTTACTGAAAGTACTTCGGGCACTGTTTACGCGGGCGGCATTACCGCATTTTCCAACACAAGTTCAGGGATAAGCAACGTTATGAGCGATTGTTACAATGCTGGTAGCGTAAGTGCTACAAAAGCGGGCACCAGCAACGGCTGGGCGCGCGCGGGTGGCATTACCGGTTATATTACGTACGCCTATGCAACGTATTCTTTTGAAAATTGCCTGAACGCAGGGCAAATTATAGCTTCAAGCTCCGCCGATGTTTCCGATTCCTCCAGCATAAGTGGCATTCAATCAGGCGGTATTGCAGGATGCATTAATTACAGCTCTTCCTATGTAAGCAAAATTATGCTTACTAACTGCTTCTACCTTGAAGGCAGCGCAAGTACCACTTACTACAGCACCACAGATGGCTTAGAGCCCGCAACGGCAACGAATTGCGGCACCACAAACTCAGACAACATTGCAAACGCAAGCTGGCTTATTGAAAACCTGGACGAATGGTTTATTGAGCTTTTAGGTGTTGCCGGCACGCAGTACACCGTAACCTTTAGTGCGAGCAACGCCACCGTAACGTTAGATGGCGCAGCAGTAACCCAGCCGGTTCAAGCGTACGAAGGCGCAACGCTCACATTCACGGTAACGCCTGCAGAAGGGTACGGCATTGACAGCGTGAAGCAGGACAGCACTGAACTTTCCCCTGCCAATGACGGCACCTACACCACAGGCGCCATTACGGGCAACACCACCATAACCATTGCAACACACCAGCACGCATGGGATACCGGCGTAGTTACCACGGCTGCCACCTGCGTAAATGCCGGCGTAACAACTTACAAGTGCACCGTTGAAGGCTGCAACGAAAGCTACACCGAGCCCATTGCTGCCACCGGCGATCACACCCCTACCCTTACCGCCACGGCAGAAGTTCCTGCCACCTGCACCACTGCAGGCACCAAAGCATACTGGTTCTGCAGCGGGTGCAACCAGTACTTTAGCGACGAAAGGTGTACTACCGTTATAACGGCACCCGAAACCATTGCCGCACTCGGCCACAACTACACCGCATACCGCAATAACGGCAATGGCACCCACAACCAGGTGTGTTCCCGCTGCAACAAGGAAAAGCCCGGTGAGTACACCATTTCCTCAGCTGCCACTACTACCATGACTGCTGGGAAAACATACGTAATTACCATAGCGGGCACTTCCGGATCTACCATGACCGCTATGAGCTGCGAAGCATCTACCAGCATTGCGTATTGGCTGAAAGGAGTAAGCTACACCGCCGGCACTACCGCCGTTGACACTACCCTTCTGTGGACATGGGGCGAAAACGGCAGCTTGCAAAGCGTATATAGCGGGCAATACCTGAATGCGGTAGAAGGAGAAAAAGCAATAGAGTTGTATATGCAGGATACCTGTTCTACCGCATGGAAGCTTGACAGTAACGGCATGCTTTATTGCACCAGCTCAAGCGGTGAAAGCAACTACCTGGTTGGCATAGGAGGCACTGCGGTTTGCGTATACTCGGGTGAGCGCACCCCCGCATCTGAAGCCTTCTATGAAGCCACCGCCCTTGAAACGGCTGAGGCATGCGAATACGGCGCCGATGGCACGTGCACGAAGTGCGGCGCAACACAAGCCGTGCAAACAATTACCGTTGATTCCAGCATTGCTTACACAACAACACCGTATGTTTCTGTTACCAGTGGCAACAGCGAAGAGGGTGCTACCAAAACATCCTTGTACCTGGTAACCGCCACCGTTTCTTACCTGGCAGAAGGGTATGCTCCTGTAGTGGGCGAAACCGCTCTTGTTAAGGATTCGCAAGATGAAAGCGGCACCACGTATAAAGCGCTGGTAAGCGCCGAGGTTGCCAGCGCCCTGGCTGCAGGTACTTTGCACGTTTCAGCAGCTCAGGGCACAGCGACTGCCTCTACCCCCGCACTCAAGGGCGACGTAAATGCAAGCGGCAAGCTAAACATTGTAGACGCCCAGGTGGCATATGACATGGCGTGTGCTCGCTACTCCACCAGCATTTTGCCACTGGCAAACTTCCTTGCCGCCGATGTAAATGCCAACAACGAGCTAAGTTCCGCTGATGCCTTTGCCATCCAGCACGCCTTTGTCTTTGGCTGGGGCGCTGAAAGCAACGCAGCCTAGACACATAGCTTCAAACAAAACATGCTCTAAAAAGAAGGCGCCCCCGGCGCCTTCTTTTTTAGTCTTCCCCTTCACTTTCAAACATTACAAACCTTTCCCTTATCCATCTATTGCCCCTCAAGTAGGCATGTTGTTGGAAAAATG
>CAVDDP010000253.1:0-2947 GCA_963607695.1 Hallerella sp. | reverse complement strand
ATCTGCCGCTCGCTGACATTTGGTGCGAAAGTGAGTTGTAAATAGGGGCAAGGTGACGAAGGGTTGAGCGAACTCCGCACGTAGATTTTTGTGGTATAAGCGTGTTTTAGAACGAAAAGTAGGAGGAAAATTGAAAAATGCCGATTTCCTCCTACATTTTTTAAATATGAAAAAAATAAAATAGGAGGAAAATTAAAAAATTGAAATTTCCTCCTACAAATTTCGGCGATTCATGCTGTATTTTGGCTCATTTTGCAATCATTTGCGTGCAAAGGCTCCATTTCTGGTTAAAAATGTAGGAGGAAATTGCGAAAAACGTAATTTCCTCCTACATTGCTCAAAAACAAATCAAAAAATGTAGGAGGAATTTTAAAAAAATGTAATTTCCTCCTATTTTTGCCTGATTTGCTGCCACTGTGCCCCTGTAAACTTTATGCACGGAATGCACGCGTCTTCCTTTTGCGTGTCTCCTTGAGTAGAAGCTTTTACGATTGCGTAAGCGTTGAAATTTTACTAAAGAAAAAAGTGACAAATTGCACAAAAATGCTACAATGCAGCAAGCCGCAAAGGCGTGCTCAAAAGGCGCTCTGAAAAGGGGTGTCACGTGGGCAAAGCCGCAAAGGTTAGGTTAATTGAAAAAGGAAATGTAACAGCGCTGCATTTAAGTTTTCAATCAACCCAAATTCTTGAAATGAGCCAATAGGGCTCGCCCCCCTGTCCGAAAAGGAGTTAAGTATGTCTGGTATGACTACAAGTCGTAAGATTCTTTATGTTTTAAGCATTATCTCTTTGGTGTTTGCTGTTATCGCCGTGATTTTTGGCATTATGGCAGTTGCCGTAAGCGGTGCCTCTGAAATGGCATCCGATGCATCCATGCAATCGATTTCTGAGGCTATGGGTATGAGCGTTGCCGACCTTGTTGTTGTTGCTGGTATTGTCTTCATCATCGATGGCGTTTTGGAAATTTTTGTTTCTATTCTTGGCATTCGCGGTGCAAAGAACCCCAACAAGATGGGCTTGCTTACCGTGCTTTGCGGTATTGCTGCTGTTCTGAGCGTTATCGGAACTATTTCTGGTATGGTAAATGGCAACATGCATCCTATGTATCTTGAGACCATTATTACCGTGGTTATCTTTATTCTGTGCCTTAACATCAGGAAAGAAGCAAAAGAAGCAAACGCGGAAAACGCTGCTTAATAGCTGCTTAATAACGCAGTCTGCATTTAGTACAGAGCGCTGAGGTAAACCCGCTACGGCATGTTGCTGTGGCGGGTTTTTTGTACGCTGAGGGAAAAATTTAAAAATTTTTTATTTGGATGTTGACAAATATTGGATATGGTCTAATATAAGCGTCGGTCTGAAACACAGAACAGGTCGCCAATGGTTATCCCCCCTAATCCATTGGCGACCTGTTCGCTTTTTGGGGTGTTTTTGACGGGCAGGCTCAACATTTTCTGTTTCTTAAATGCCGATGGCAACGCTTTTCTTTTCGGTATAATTGCCAAGGAAATAAGCGGCAAGGAAAGTGAGAGGAGCCTTGCATGAATCAAACAGTGGCACTCATTGGCTACGGCGCTGCGGCGTTAAACGCTGCAATTTCACTTAGAACTACGGGGTATCAAGGGGAAATCCAGGCGTTTTCTAACGCGGGCGCACTGCCTTACAGCCCCATGATGACCGCTTCCTATGCTGCAGGTGCGTGCGATTATCAGGGCATGTTTCCTTGGGATAAGGCCGACCTTGCGCAGCTTAACGTTCAGGTTATTGCAGATGCGCCTGTTACGTGCTTAAACGTGCAGGAACGCACGATTACTGCTGGCGGGCAAGAGTATCCGTACGATTTGTGTCTTATTGCGTCGGGCGCGCACCCGGTGGGGGTTGACGTGCTTGCTGTGGGCGCGCGCCCGGTGGGGGTTGGCGTGCTTGCTGCGGGCGCTGAAAAAGCTGCGGGCGCTGAAAAAGCTACGGGTGCTTTCCACCCTTTGTACTTGCGCACGCTGGAAGACGCGCGGGTGCTGCACGATGCGCTTACCAGCAAAAATGCAAGCCGCATTCTCATAAGCGGCACTTCCATGGTTGCTCTAAAAGCAGTGGATGCGTGTTTGGCGCAGGGCGTTGAAGTAACACTTTTAGGCCGCAGTGAGCACATTATGCGCCGCACGGCGTGTGATGAAATTGCGGAAGCCCTTGAAGATGCGCTCAGAGAAAAGGGCGTTGATGTGCGGCTTTCTCAGATTATCGAAGAGGCGCAGCTTGCAGAAAACGGGCAAGCGCGCATAACGTTTTCAAACGGTGACGTTGCCGATTATAGCCACGTTCTTGTTGCTCATGGCATTGTGCCCAATCTGGATTTTGTGCCCGATGGGGTGTTTACCCGGGTGGAGTGCGCTCAAGAGCAAGGGCAGAGCACAGGCGCCCTGGCGGCAGGCGTTGCACTGCCCGAAAACAGTGCAGTTCAGGGGCTTATCGCGGATATTGCAACGCAGGGGATTCCCGTTAATGAATTCATGCACACCAGTGACCCGTATGTGTATGCGGCGGGCGATGTTGCTCAGGTGCCAAACATTGCTACGGGCACGCGCACTCCCGCGGGGCTTTGGAAAGAAGCGTGCTTGCAAGGCGCGTGTGCGGGGCGCGCTATGGCGGCAGCGCTGGCGGGCACGCAACCGCTGGCGGCAGACGCGTATTACGGCTTTGTGCCCAGCAATACCATTACTGTTGGCGAGTGTGTGGTGATTTCCGGCGGAACTATGGAGTTTACACAAAAGCGCTGGTTGGATGTGCAAAAGCACGATGAATGTCTGATTGCGGTTATGTATGAACAAGGTGAAGACGTTGCCGATAATGCTACCGACAATGCTTTTGTCGATAACGCTGCCGATAACGCTGGTGGCAGCGCTAATGTCAACGGTGGCGAACAGCTTCCCCAACCCCTTGCGTGCATTGT
>CAVDDP010000252.1:0-2963 GCA_963607695.1 Hallerella sp. | reverse complement strand
GCGCGCACTAGGAGTACGCGCACACGCCGCAACTTTCCGCAGCTAAATAGATACAAGGGGAAGGAACAAACAAATGAACATTAGTATTGCAAGTGACCATGCCGGCTTTGAAATGAAGCAGGCTTTGATAGATTACCTGGTGGGACAAGGGCACAAGGTAATAGATTGCGGCCCTGATAGCGCTAATCGTTGTGATTACCCCGATTACGCAGCGGCAGGCTGCGCGCCTGTGGTCTCAGGCTCAGCAGAGCGCGGCGTGCTGGTGTGTGGCACCGGCATTGGCATGGAAATTGCCGCAAACAAAGTGCACGGTATTCGCGCAGCGAACTGCATTAATGTTAACTTTGCCCAACTGTGCCGCGAGCACAATAACGCAAACGTGGTAACGCTTTCTGCCCGCTTTGTTTCCGTTGAAGAAAACCAGGCCATTCTGGATGCCTTTTTGTCCACCGATTTTGCCGGTGGCCGCCACGCCGCCCGCGTAGACAAAATCATGGCACTCGAGCAGTAAAGCAGCTCAAGCAGTAAAGCAGCTCGAGCAGTAAAGCAGCTCAAGCAGTAAAGCAGCAGAAAAAGGTTTCACGGTGCGGTGCACCCGTGAAACCTTTTAACCTTTAGAAGATATTCGTATTTAAACAGTAGTTAAAAGTTCGTGGTCTATTGCTCTGCGAATAAATTCCGAGCGGGATATACCATTGTCTTGAGCAGCCCGTTTTATAGCATTAACACGTGATTTAGGAAGCCTAATGCTAACTGCGGTTAGTTCTTCTTCAAAAGGGTTTCCGTAAGAAACTTTAGAACTATCCCACATGCTATAATCTCCTGCTTCGCATGCATCAGCTATTTCATCAACTTCTTCAATGGTCATTCCCATTGATTTTAAAATCTCTTCATCTCGCGCGCTCATTTTTTTCGTCCTAACAATCCGAGTTTCCTTTTGATATCAACCTTTGCCGGTGTTTGTGCATGTATCACAACCCACGTATCAATTGACTTTCGAACAGCAACTACTTCAATTTCTCTACCTTTATTATCAAAGCCAATTCCAATATAACGTTCAGGGTTGCCCTTTGAAAAGTCTGGCATTCGCGCAACCGACGAAGCCCATGCTCTTGCAGCATCTTCTTTGGTAACTTCTGGGTGGCGCTCTTCAATTCTATCAAGAACTATTATTTTCATGAATACCTCTTTGTATTACAAATTTGTTCTACAAGATTGTACCACACTATTATCTCATGCTATAGAACATACTTGCCGCAAAGCGCTCAGTTTTTTTGCAAGTTTATTTCGTTCGCTTCAACGCCCGCAAATAGGAGTAATATAGGCGGGTACGTATTTTCCAACGAAGGGAAGTTTCATGAACTACGATCACTTAACAGCTCAAGACCCCGAAATTGCCGGCGCCTTAAACGCCGAGCTCACGCGTCAGCGCGATTGCGTAGAGCTCATTGCTTCTGAAAACATTGTTTCAGAAGCAGTAATGGAAGCAATGGGAAGCGTGTTTAC
Organism: Hallerella sp.; assembly: GCA_963607695.1. Lineage (GTDB taxonomy): Bacteria > Actinomycetota > Coriobacteriia > Coriobacteriales > Eggerthellaceae > CAKUOV01. Next base: position 1,457 of record CAVDDP010000252.1, on the reverse strand, counting down.
CAACAAATACGCTGAAGGTTACCCGGCAAAGCGCTACTACGGCGGTTGCGAGAACTGCGACACCGTTGAAAACCTGGCAATCAGCCGCGCGTGCGAATTGTTTGGCGCAAAGTACGCAAACGTGCAGCCGCACTCAGGTGCAAACGCTAACCTGGCAGCGTATTTTGCTACCATCAAGCCGGGCGACACCATCATGGGTATGTCACTTGATCACGGCGGACACTTAACGCACGGTTCACCTGCAAACTTCTCGGGCAAGTTATACAACGTTGTTCCTTATGGCTTAAACCCTGAAACCGAGCTTCTGGACTACGACGAAATGCTCAAAAAGGCAAAGGAATGCCGCCCTGCGTTGATTATGGGTGGTGCTTCAGCGTATCCGCGCACCATCGACTTTGCTAAGATGAAGGAAATTGCCAACGAAGTGGGCGCAATTCTGGTGGTAGACATGGCGCACATCGCTGGCCTGGTAGCTGCTGGTTTGCATCCCAGCCCGGTTCCTTATGCCGATATTACCACCACTACTACCCACAAAACCTTGCGTGGCCCGCGTGGTGGCTTGATTCTTACGAACAGCGAAGAGCTTATCAAGAAAATCAACTCTGCCGTGTTCCCCGGTTGCCAAGGCGGCCCGCTTATGCACGTTATTGCTGGTAAAGCCGTTTCTTTTGGCGAGGCATTGAAGCCTTCCTTCAAGGAATACGCGCAAAACATTATTGATAACTGCAAAGCCATGGGCGAAGGCATGACCGAAGGTGGCTTGCGTTTGGTATCTGGCGGCACCGACAATCATTTGTGCTTGGTAGACCTAACTCCTGCCGACGTTACGGGCAAAGATGCCGAGAAACTTCTTGAGCGTGTGGGCTTAACCGTGAACAAGAACAGCATCCCCAACGAGCCGCGTTCTCCGTTTGTAACCAGCGGCATTCGCGTGGGCACCGCAGCTGGTACCACCCGCGGCATTACGAAGGCCGAGTTCCACGAGATTGGCGAACTTATTGCAGCAACGGTATTCAACGCACAAAACGATGCTAAGCTTGCTGAGATTCGTGCAAAGGTGGATGTCATTTTGGCAAACCATCCGCTTTACCCCAACATGACTATCTAAGCAAAGGGTACGTTTTCAAAAGCGCCTGGCACGTTGCTGGGCGCTTTTTTTACAATCCCAACAGCTTCCCCACCATATATTCCAAAACGAGAAAGGAAATCAAACAGTGGAAACGAAATATGGTCCGCGTGTGATTGTGGTCGATCACCCCATGGTGCAGCATAAGTTGTCCATTTTGCGTCAGAAGGAAACGTCCAGCAAGCAATTTCGCGAGCTGGTGCGTGAGCTGGCGCTGTTCGAGGACTACGAGGCAACGCGCGATTTGCCGCTGAAGCCGGTGGAAATTGAAACGCCCATTTGTGAGTGCACGGCCTATGAGCTGGCGGGCAAAAAGCTGGCGATTGTGCCT
>CAVDDP010000251.1:0-2972 GCA_963607695.1 Hallerella sp. | reverse complement strand
CGCGGCCAGTGCGCGCCGCCGGCCCGCTCCTTACCGGCGCTTGTCAATCTTACGGGCAATAACGTCGCCGATGCTCTGGAACACCTGCACAAAAATCACGCACAGCACTACCGAAACAATCATCACTACGGTGTTCCAGCGCTGATACCCGTAGCGAATAGCAATGGAGCCCAAACCACCAGCACCAACGGTACCCGCCATAGCGGCGTATCCAAAAAGCGTAACAAAGGTAATGGCTGCACCGCGTACCAGTGAAGGCAGGCTTTCTTTGAGCATAACCTTAACTACAATCTGTAAATTGCTGGCACCAAAACTGTGAGCAGCCTCAATGAGCCCCTCGTCAACCTCGGCAAGCGATTGCTCAATCATACGTGCTACAAAAGGAGCAGCGGCAACCGTTAAAGGAACAATGGCACCTTGCACTCCTAAAGAAGTGCCAACCACCAAGCGCGTAAAAGGAATAATAGCAACTAATAAAATAATAAAAGGAATAGAACGGCCAATGTTGATAATCCATCCCAGCACGGTGTTCACTCCCGTATTAGGCGCAAGGCCGTTTTGCTTGGTAATATGGAACCATGTGCCAAGCGGCAAACCAATCACATAGGCAAGCAAGCACGACACAGCTGTCATCACAAACGATTCCCAGCAGCCCACTGCCAAAAGCTCGCCATACTCCTCTAAAAAGGCGCTTATCGCTTCCATCTACCGCACCTCCCTGGTTTCCGGCAGTGCTGTTGCGGCGTTCAAAACTTCCATCTACCGCACCTCCCTAGCCATCAGTGTTGTAGCCGCGGCATTTAAAACCAACATCTACAGCACCTCCTTGTCATCAATGGTGCCGTTATAGTGGCTGATAAGAAGCTTGGTAGCCTCGCTTTGCGGGTTTTCAAACACGCTAGTAGTATCACCAACTTCGGCAATGTGCCCGTGGTCGATAACGGCAATGCGGCTGCAGGCGCGCTTAGCAACATCAAGCGAGTGCGTAATCATAACCATGGTCACGCCCAGCTCGCGATTGATGCTGCGCAGCAAATCCAAAATCTGAATAGTGGTGCGGCTGTCAAGAGCGCTGGTTGCCTCGTCACACAGCATAATCTTGGGCTGATTCACCAGCGCACGCGCAATAGCCACGCGCTGTTGCTGCCCGCCGGAAAGCTCGCTGGGGTAGTTCTTGGCTTTATCGGCAATTCCCACACGTTCAAGCAGCTCAAGCGCACGGCGCGTATCTTTCTCCTTGCGAATCTCCAGCGGGAACATCACGTTTTTCAAAACGGTGCTTTGCTGAAACAAGCTGAAATTCTGGAAAATCATGCCCACGCTGCTGCGAAATTCCCGCAGCGCTTTGCCTGTGTATTGGGTAACATCTTTTCCGTCAATCAGAATAGAGCCGCTGGTGGGCACCTCAAGCATGTTAATGCAGCGCACCAGCGTGGATTTGCCCGCGCCCGATTCGCCAATAATGCCAAAAATCTCGCCATCGGCAATATCAAGGCTCACGTTGTCAAGCGCTTTGAACTCGCCCTCGCGCGTGACGTACGTTTTGGTAACGTTTTTAATTTCAATCATAGTTTGCCTTATTCATACGTCAAGGATGCCAGCCTTAAGCCAGCATCCTTGATAGGTATACTCAAACTTTGCAATTCTACCGCAAGTGAAAACTTTATGGCAAAAGCTTACGATAAAAAATAGAGAGAAGGGGAAGGGGAAGTCGTTGGCGCCCTAAGAGCCTGCGCTTGCGAAAGCGCCCAAAGCCCCTGGCGCCCTAAGATCCCGCGCTTGCGAAAGCACCCAGAGCCCCGGCTGCTGCCGAATGCTTCCCCTGAAATTCGTACTTAGAACAGAGGAACTACCGCGCCTTTGTACGTATCTTCCATGTATTTCTTCACTTCGTCGGAGGTAAGTGCCTTGTAAAGGGCCTGAATTTTTTCGCTGTTCTGGTTGCCATCTTTCACTACCAGCACGTTGCCGTACTGCTCTGCCACCAGGCCTTCGGATGATTCCGTTGCCAGCGCGGTGGAAATATCAATGCCCGCCGAAATTGCATAATTGCCATTGATAACACCAAAATCGCAGTCGCTTAATACGTGAGGAACATTTGCCGCCTCTACCTCTTTGATCTGCAGGTTATAGGGGTTTTCCACAATGTCTTTGGTGGTTGCAGTTAAGCCAGCGTCGTCCTTAAGCGTAATCAGACCCTCTTGCTGCAGCAACAGCAGCGCGCGCGCCTCGTTCGTGGTGTCATCGGGCACAGCAATTACGGCGCCGTCTTTAATGTCTTTCAAGGAAGAGGTTTTCCCAGCGTACAGACCAAATGGCTCGTAGTGCACATAGCCAACGCTTACCAAGTGTGTGCCCTTTTCTTCATTGAAAGAGTTCAAATAACTAATGTGCTGGAAGTAGTTGGCATCAAGCGTTCCCTGCTCAACGTTGTCGTTGGGAAGCACGTAATCGGTGAATTCGGTGAGCTCAAGCGTGTAGCCCTCTTTCTCAAGGATGGGTGCTACGGCGTCTTTCAAAATGTCGTAGTGCGGAACGGTTGCGCCCACTTTGATAACTTTGTCGTCGCTGGTGCTTGAGGCAGTGCTGGTGCTGCCTGATGCCGACGTGCTAGAACTTGAGCTGCCCGAGCAGCCAGCCAGCGCGCATACTGAAAACGCCAGCGTTGCGGCAAGTGCGCCTACTAAAATTTTCTTACGTAATTTCATAAATTCGTTTCCTTTCGTTTTTGTGGTTGTTGCGTTAGCTATAACTGCTACGCCAACAACGCGTTCAATGGGTGCCCTGCAATGCGTTTTCGTGCGCGTTTCGCTTGCGCTTATGCGTGCACTTTGCAGGGCGGATTTTTGCCGTTGTTCAGTATGCACCTTTTGATGCAAAGGTGATATTACTATTTTCTAATACCTGGCATTTGGAAAATTTAAATGCCGACAAGCGGGAGGAGGGAGAAGAGGAAGGGAAGGGGGAAACAG
>CAVDDP010000250.1:0-2978 GCA_963607695.1 Hallerella sp. | reverse complement strand
CTTTGAAGGAAACGCTCCTTCTGCTAATGCACCACACATGACGCTCGATGATTTTTGCGAATTGGCGGTTCGTGGCGGATGGCCTGCAACTATTGGAAAATCATCAGTACGCGCACAACGTGTAGCACGAAGCTATGTACGAGAAATATGCGAAACCGATATTACAAGAGTTGACGGAGTGTCAAGAGACGCTGGAAAAGTTGAACGCTTGCTGCACTCACTTGCCCGAAATGCCGAGCAGGCAACAAAAAATAAAACAATAATTGGCGATATGACTGAAACAGCAACAGAAACAAAACTATCTCCAGAAACAGTTACCGATTACATCCAAGCCCTTTCAAGGATGTTTATAATTGAAGAAATTTCACCTTGGGCGCCGAATTTGCGGTCTCCTGTTCGCATTAATAAAAGAGCCAAATATCATTTTGTTGACCCTTCAATTCCAGCTGCAATTCTTAAAACATCGGCCAAGGCACTTTCAAAAGACCTTGAGACGTTTGGGTTTTTGTTTGAGTGCATGTGCGTACGCGATATTTTGGTATATGCCCAGGCCATGGAAGCATGTGTATATTACTACAGGGACCAAGCAAGTTTAGAAGTTGATGTTGTGGTTGAATCGGTTGAAGGAGATTGGGCAGGTATAGAAATAAAGTTGGGTCATAGTAAAGTTGAGGAAGCGGCAAAGAATCTAAAGGCCATGCGAAACAAAATTGTTGAAGCAGGAGGTAGGGCTCCAGCATTCCTTGCTGTTGTTGAGGGGTTAGGCGGCTTTGCCTACAAACGCGAAGATGGAATCTATGTGATTCCTATTTGCACTCTTGGTGCATAGCTTTTGCGTGTACGTAGCACTTAAGCCGGAACCCACCGACGCATTGTGCTTCGGTGGGTTCTTTGCGTGAACGGGGGGGGACGCGTGAATGGCGGGCGAATTTAAGCCTTCCTTTTTTCACATGCGCTTGTAGTTACCCCACTCAATAGGGGGCACAATGCTATACTTTTCAGAAGCAAAATTGCAACACTGATACGTTTGAATTCAATACGAAAGAAGGAACTATGAGTGTGAAAATGTATATCTCAAGCGAAGGCGAAAAGCGGGAAGTGCACGTTGAGGAAGGCATCACTGTTCTTGCTGCTATTCGTGATGGCGGGCAGCATTTAGACGCGCCGTGTGGCGGCAAGGGCGTTTGCAAGAAATGCCGTGTGCTGGCAAGCCGCAAAGGCGTGGTGGGGTATGAACTTGCCTGCCAAAATGTGGTAGAAGAGGGCATGGAAGTTATTCTGGAATCGCCCAAAAACATGGTGATAAGTGTTGCGGGCGCTATTGAGCCATGGCCGCGCACCGAACAAGATGCGCAAGAAGGCTTAGGCCTTGCTGTTGATATTGGAACAACCACGGTTGCCATGCGCTTGCTTGATTTGCAAACGGGCGCAGTGCTGGCAACAACGGGCATGTCAAACCCGCAAATTGCCTATGGTGCCGATGTAGTAAGCCGCATTTCTGCTTGCGTGGAAGGCGAAATGCGCGCCATGCAAGCGCTGATAGTAAATGCCATGGCCGATATGACAAAGCAGGTTTTAAAGGAAGCAGGTGCCGCGCCCGAACAGGTGAAGCATTTCCTGATAGCAGGCAATACCACCATGGAATCTCTTGCCAGCGGCGTGGACCCTACCCCTATTGGAACAGCGCCGTATGAAGCGCTTTCGCTTTTTGGCGGCACAGAAGTTCTGGATGATCCGTATTTTGAAGCGCTGCCCAAGCCGGTTTTTGCCCCGTGCCTGGCGGGATACGTGGGCGGAGACATTACCTGCGGCATTATGGCAGTGCACCTTCTGGAAAAAGAAGCCCCTATACTCTTAATTGACCTGGGCACAAACGGCGAAATGGCGCTGGGCTGCAAAACAGGTGCGGTGTCGTGCGCAACGGCGGCAGGACCTGTGTTTGAAGGGGCAAATATTCGCTGCGGTATGCCGGCATACCCGGGCGCTATTTCAAAAGTTTCTTTTGATCAGAATGGCTTGCAGTACTCAACTATTGGTAATGTTGACCCAGTTGGCATTTGTGGAACAGGCCTTATTGATGCGGTTGCATGCCTGGTGCGTTTAGGTGTGGTGGACGAAACCGGTCGCTTTGCCGATGAAGATGAATTGCCCGAGCATTTGGCAGCATGCTTAGGGGAAGACGAAGATGGCGTATTCTTCCGCATTCATGAAAACGTGGTGGTAAGCCAGAAGGATGTGCGCTGCTTGCAATTGGCAAAATCGGCCGTGTTATCGGGCATTATGGTAATGCTTGATGATTTGGGTCTTAAGTGTAGCGATGTTCAGGAAGTTCTGATTGCGGGCGGTTTTGGAGAGTACCTAAACTTGGAAAACGCCGCTTACGTGGGGTTATTCCCCTTAGAGCTTTTGGACCGCGCCCGCAGTGTGGGAAATTCGTCGCTTGAAGGCGCCACGCAGGCGGTTATAGCGCAGGCGGCATCGGATGCTCTTGCGCGCGTGTCAAGTGAATGCCGCTATATTGAGCTTTCCACTTCTGCTGCTTTTAACGAATACTACGTGGAAAACATGTACTTTGAAGAAGAGTAGCGCTGGAGTAGCTGTTTAAGGGCTTGCGGTGTTTAAATGTTTGCTGCCGCTTGGGGGCTTGCGATGCTTGAAATTTGCGCACCGCAAGCTCACTGTCCTTTTAATGTCCCATGCTCCGTACCGGTTCTTGCTATGATAGCGCTGTAAGTAACGAAAGGAGTTCCTAGTGGAAGAACAAGCGTGTTACTCCTGTGATGAAACGCTGCAACTTGCGTGTGAAAAAGCAGCAGAACTGGTACATAAGCAGGGGCGTTGTGTGTTTTTAGCCCCTGATTTTTCGCGTATGATGGCAGCAAAGCGCGCTTTGGCAAATGCGGGTTGTGGCTTTGGTGTGCAGGTAGAAACGTTTGCTTCGTGGATAGAGGATTTGTGGCAGCTTTACGGAACAGGCA
>CAVDDP010000249.1:0-2981 GCA_963607695.1 Hallerella sp. | reverse complement strand
ATATTCACGTGTACAGGAAAAAGAAGGGTTCGCCGCAAGCGCGCTTATACGTAACGGGAAGTTACGCGATGTTCACGCAAGCGCAAAAAGCCGCCGGGCTCAAGCGGCGTGTCACACAAAAACGTGTAGCGTGCCATGGCTCTATTTGCCACTTCAACAGGGCGCGGCAGAGGGTCTCCCGCTGCCGTTTGGTCAATCCAGCGCAGCTGCTGTACCGTTACGTGAACAGGGGGAATATGGGGAACAAGCGCTTCAAGTTCGCAACCTTGCTCAAAGCGGTTGTGACATACTGCGGTAATGCGCCACGCGGTTGGGCGCGCTTCCGTGCCGGGCGCTTCCGCGGCGGCACCTGCCACACCGGCAGCTTCTCCACCAGCGGCTTTCGGGGCGGCGGCTTCCGGGGCGGCAGCTTCCCCGCCGGCGGCTTCCGGGGCGGCAGCTTCCCCACCAGCGGCTTCCGCGCCGGGCGCTTCCCCACCACCATAAACCGGCTCGCAGCCCACAATATCTGCCACATGCAGGCACGTTTGCTCGTAGCCATCACTGGTAACCGACTGATGAGCCGGTCCGAAGAAAAACCCCGTGGAGTACGGGCGGTGCGACACCGTTTCCAGCTCATCGGCAAAATCGGCCGCGTTCGCGCCGTCTAAAACCTGCCGGTACGCGTTCACAATAGTTGCCACATAAAACGCTTTTTTGTTGCGCCCTTCAATCTTTATGGAATCAATGCCTGCCGCCTGCATTTCGTGCACGTGTGCCAGCATATTCATGTCTTGCGCGTTCATAATAAACGTGCCTGTTTCGTCTTCCTCTATAGGAAAGTGCTGGCCAGGGCGCTTTTCTTCCTCTAGCGTGTACATCCAGCGGCACGGCTGGGTGCAATGCCCCTTGTTGCCGCTGCGCCCCGTAAGATACGAGCTAATCAAGCAGCGCCCGGAAACAGCCATGCACATGGAACCGTGCGCAAATGTTTCTACCTTCATATCGGCAGGTAGAGCCGCTTTCATAGCAGCAATTTCCGCCAGGCTCATTTCACGTGCACACACCACGCGCCGCGCGCCCATTTCGTACCACGCCAGCGCCGCCTGCACATTGCTTACTGAAGCCTGCGTGCTCACGTGATACTCGCAATGCGGCGCATACTGACGCGCCAAACGCAGCGCCCCTAAATCGCTTATGATCAGCGCATCCACGCCCGCCGCATCCAATGCCGCTAAATAATCGGGAAGAATCTGCAAATCGGAATCACTCATTAAAATGTTGCAGGTCACGTGAACAGAAACGCCCTGTGCGTGGGCAATTTCTACCGCACGTGGAATATCGGAAAGCGAAAAATTCGTAGCGCGAGCGCGCATGCCAAAGCGGTCGGCTGCCAGATACACCGCATCGGCGCCAAACGCAATAGCCGCTTCAAGCTGGGAAAACCCGCCCGCCGGAGCCAGCAGTTCCATTGAATTCTTCCTTCCGCACACAACACAAAGCACGCCCCACCATAAGGGGCGTGCTTGCAATCAAACTTAGCCGTTAAAACTTACGCGCGCACCCTGGGCGGTATCTTCAATGGTAAAGCCCAGGTCACTTAAGCCGTTGCGCACCGCATCGGCCACTGCCCAATTCTTCTCTTTGCGCGCTTGGGCACGCGCGTCCAAAAGTGCTTGCACGGCTGCGGCCTTATTGGTGCCATCGAAGCCTGCCACCTGTTGCGCCAGCTCCAAAACGGCTGCGGGGTAAGCCGCGCCTTCTTCGCCTGCGCCCGCCGCACCTGCCGCTGCAGAAACATCAATGCCAAAAACGCCCATGAGCTCTACAATAGCATCGCGCGCAGCCGTAACACTTGCAACGTCAGCCGCCGCCAAAGCGCCACCTGCAACTGCAGCGTTCAGCGTTCCTACCAGCCCAAATACGGCACCTAATGCCTCAGGAGCATTGAAATCATCATCCATGGCGGCAATGAATTCCGCGCGCGCCGCCGCAACTGCCGCGTCAAGCGCCGCTGCATCCACGCATGCCTGCCCCGCGCCCACGTTTGCAAGCAGCCAATCCACGTTCTTCACCGCATTCTGAATGCGCGTAAGGGCTGCGTCGGCCTCTGCCAGACGTTGATCCCCAAACACCAGGGGGCTTCGATAATGTGTTTGCAACATAAGCATGCGAAGCGCTTCCGGGCGCACAATTTCCAGCGCTTCGTACAGCATTAAAAAGTTGTTGAGCGATTTGCTCATTTTCTCGGCTTCGCCTGTTTCGGCGTTAGCAATTTGCAACATGCCCGAGTGCATCCAATTGTTGGCAAAGGTGCAATCATATGCCGCCTCTGACTGGGCGCGCTCGTTTTCGTGGTGCGGAAACACCAGGTCAGAGCCACCGCCATGAATGTCAAACGGCAAGCCCAAATACTTGTGGCTCATGGCCGAGCACTCAATATGCCAACCCGGGCGCCCCTTGCCCCAGGGTGACTCCCACGAAGGCTCACCCGGCTTTGCCGCCTTCCACAACGCAAAATCCAGCGGGTCGCGCTTGCGGTCTTCCAAGCCTTGCCCGGTAGCGCGCAGCTCGCGGTGCCCGCCTTCCATCTCGTCAATATTGCGCCCCGAAAGCTGCCCGTACGCCGGATACGAACGCACCGCAAAATACACGTCGCCTTCCACTTCATAGGCATGGCCGCGCTCAATCAAAAGCTGCACCAGCGCAATCATCTCGTCAATTTCCTGCGTTGCTTTCGGGCGCACCGTGGGATCCAACACACCCACCGCATGCATGTCATCAATAAACGCCTGCGTGTATTCGGCAGCAACTTCGGCGGCGCTGCGCCCTTCTTCGTTCGCACGCTTGATAATTTTGTCGTCAACATCGGTCACGTTCTGCACAAATGTCACGTCAAAACCGCGCCACATCAAATACCTACGAATCACGTCAAAGGAAATAAACGTGCGCGCATTGCCAATATGAATGCGGTTGTACACCGTGGGGCCGCACACATACAT